>CALCRD010000299.1 GCA_937894355.1 uncultured Bacillus sp. | reverse complement strand
AGTCTTAGGGGTTGAATATGTTAAAGAACGGTCGGCCGAGTTCAAAAGAGAGGATTACCAGGTTTACATCAAGGGAACAGATACCGGCGGATTTTACATCGAAACCTATTTTTCTCCGGAAGTAATGTTCCGCTTCCCCGAGACCGGAGGAGCATTACTGGAAGAGTGTGTCGCCGCCGTTATGGATGTAGTAGAGAAGTATGGGCTGGATTTTGGAAAACAGGTGGTTATTCCGGTTTATGACATCTACCATTCAAAAGATAACAGTCGGACAATCGAGGCAGTCAGGGAAGCGGTTAGGAATAACCCCGCAGTGTTGGCGACTATGGAGAGGAAAGATCGCAGTGAAGGGTAATCAGCTGTCTCCCTATTACTGCAAAAAATGCAAGAGGATCGTAACTTATGCCTTACCTCAGGTTAAACTATGTTGCCCAAAGTGCAGGAAATGGATAGAAAGTAAAACGAAAGGAGGGTTTAAAAATGAAAAATATTGAGAAGAAGTTTAAAAAAATAGTCCATGCTATAAACCGGAAGAGGCTTGGCTTAAAAGATGTTAAGAGTACAGAAGAGATGACACCGGGAGAACGTCACCAGGAGCTAGTGAAGCAGTTAAGGGATAATTACTTCAAAAACAGGAGGCAGTTCGGGATTTAGAAAAAAGGCAGAAGGAAAGACAGCTGACGATTCAAACAAAAATTGAAAAATTGGACGAACAGGCGGCAGCACTTAAGGAAGAAATAGCAGGAAAACGCCAAGAGGTTGTTTCCCTTGAGTTGGCCGGTAATAATACTGAGATTGAGGACTTAAAGGCTGAAATCAAGGATATGCGGCTTAAATTGTTTGACTTAGAGGAACAAAAAGAAACATATGCGGCGGTTCAACCTAACGTTCCCCAGGAAGATATTGAGGAACTCATAAAACTTGCCAGGGAAGCCGGTAAGGAACTTTCTAACCAAGAAGCAGCTCTACAAGCAGAACTTAATAAGATCACCGGGATGATTGAAGCGTTAGAGAAGGAACGAGATCAAGTCAAGGAAGATTTGACTTATATAGGCTTTAACCGGGTTAGTGATGTTTTAGATGAAATATCTTATCTCCTTTACCCGGAGGCGGCAGCCTTAGGGACTTATAGGAGAAGAAGATTTTGGAAAGACTTTATAGACGGGAAAGATGTTACTAAGTACTTTACCGGCAGTTTCAAGAAAGGGAGGAGCAAATAATGAGTAAAAATCCTTTGGAAACCCTCGATGCGGTGGTTCGCGATTTCAAGGCGAAATATCAGGAGCGGGAGACTAGAATCAAAAAGCAGATAGAAGAGACCGAAAAACAGATTGGCGATGTTCGCCAAGAGATTATCCGGATGGAACTAGAAGGCAACCTTAAGCAAATCAGAGAACTTAAGAAGAAAGTCGAGGAAGCAGATCGGGAATGGACCAGGGTTATGCGGTATTTAGATGAGGAATCGATTGGGCTAGTTATGAAGCTGACAGGGCTTTCGAGGGACTTTGACAACATCCTATATAAAGCTTATCGCGGGGCTCTTTGACCCCCGCTTTAAAGGATTGAACTTTCCTCTTGACAAAACAAATTTCTGTCGTTGTCTCTTTAACGGCACAAGCCCTGACCGCATTTTTTAAGAGAAGGAAGCGCGGCGTATACAAAATCTGCAGCGATGGTAGGCCAGGGGGGTAGAACATCCGGCTCCTTTTTTCTATTTCTTAGGTTGCAGGGTTGCGCGTTTCACGCATCACCTACTTGTATGGGTTGTTGATGATAGGTTCTTCCAGCAGGAAAAAGAACTCAGGGGTCCGCAGCAGCGCAATCTTTTCCTAGACACAAATATTTTCCCATCAATTTCCTTCCCTTGCAATTGAAATCCCTAGGTAAACACCCATATTATGCTTTTAGGATAGGCAATTGATAAGTAAATTAAGAGTTAAGAAAGGAATGATCATTTTGACGGTTTTATTCGCGGGGATAGATCACGATGAAGCAGTAATTGCTTCAGATTATGGCCATAGTACTTTCCAGAAAGGAGGGCTATTATGATTTATATAAAGGCTATACACAAAAAGACCAAAGATGAAGAGGTTGTCAATGCCCGTCCTATGACCGAAGAAGAAGTGCAGAAGATGCGGGAAGCCGGGATGGATGTTATGATTCAAGACGAGCTGACCACAAAAAGCAACATTCTCATGTTTGATTGGATTGTGGCTAACGTCTACCCGGAATACAACTTTGGTAAAGTGCCATATCCGGACAAGTTGGCATTGGCGCGCTCTACCTTTCGTCTTACCTATGGGTTACCGGAAGAAACAAAAAACTCCTAAAGGTCTGGGAGTGGTGCGTGGGAGATGGTCCAAAATACTGCGAGATTTGCCTCAAAGCAGCGGAGCAATGGGGCGAAGAAAAAGACTGTACCTCCTGCGAAGCTAAATGCCCAGACCTTTTACCGGAAAACAAGCTGGCATGGGAATTATGGCTATTATCCAGCACCCAATGGCGCGTCGGGTTTTCGCTTGTCGGCTTAGATTGGCCGGCGGTGATCGAAATCGCCAAGATACACGGCATTAGAATTACCCCGGCCATTTTTAACAAAATTAAAGCATTAGAACATTACGAGTTAAAACGCTATAACACAAAAGAGGAGGGTGACGAATGAAAAAAGAGGTACAGATTATAATCTCTGGCAAAGATACGGCGTCATCATCTATCCGTAATGTCGGGAATGCGGCTGAGCAAACCAAACGTGAATTTTTAGACATGGGCAAAATTATGAAAGACGCATTTAGCGTTGGGCTTGGCATAGCAGGTTATAAAGGCGTAACTTCATTGCTCCAAGATATGGAAGACATAGTTATTGATTTTAACGCCGAGCTGGAACAAACGCATATTGCCTTCACAACTATGCTGGGAAGCGCAGACGCAGCAAGCAAAATGATAAAAGATATCATGACGCTTGCTCCCGACACTCCCTTTAACGTTGAAGCGATTAAAAAAGCCACTCAACAGATGAAAGCGCTGGGGTGGGAAGCTGAAAACATTCTGCCCGACTTTGAAGATATCGGTAACGCAGTAGCGGCACTGGGCGGAAGTACGCAAATATTTGAACGGGTCGTTTTGGCGATTGGCCAAATGCAGACAAAGGGCAAAGTGCAGGCGCAAGAGCTCCGGCAATTGGCCGAAGCGGGCATACCGGCCCCAGATTCCGGCCTCACGCCCTGGTGGGTTT
>CALCRD010000298.1 GCA_937894355.1 uncultured Bacillus sp. | reverse complement strand
GGGTTTTTTAGGTCTGTGTGCGGATTTTAACGGTAAACACGAGTTTGATTATTACATTGCCGTTGCGACAACCAAGCCGGTTCCAACAGGACTTGAGAAATTGAATGTTCCGTCTGCAACGTGGGCTGTCCTTGAACAGAACGGAGAACTGATGGATCTTGCTAACCGGTTCTGGACAGAATGGTTGCCATCATCCGGATATAAAAGGGCAGCTGAAAACATTCCGGATATCGAAGTTTATCCGGAAACAGATATGCCAAAGGAAAACTTCAAGTATCAACTCTGGTTCCCTATTGTGAAAGAATAACATTATAAGCGCTTTATGGGAACATACTTACAGCGAGTGGCTACTGTTATCGGGATACGCTAAGGCGCTAAAACCAGATATAGAGATTTACTACACACACAGCACAGCATTTATAATCAAGAAAATCGTACCGATTCTTCTTATAATGATTTCGAGGAGGTGAGAAACGATGAGAGATGCAAACCACTATGGTCTCGCTGTAAAACAAATGCGGGAGTTCATTCACGAGCACCTGCAAGAGGCTATCACTGCAAGCGACATCGCCAAGGCAGCGGGATATTCTCAATACCATGCAGCACGGTTGTTCAAAGAGGATACAGGACTATCCCCTTTCGAATATATTCGCCGTGAGCGGCTGATTCAGTCTGCACATGCTTTACGAAGCGGAAAGCCAAAAGTGCTTGATATTGCGCTGGATTTTGTTTTTAGCAGTCACGAAGGCTTCACTCGGGCGTTTTCAAACGCATTCGGTATCACTCCAAAAAGGTATGCTAGTCATCCTACCCCTAGTGACTGGATGATCCCTTATCGTTATCTCGATCGCCAAAAATTAAAATCGGAGGTATCGGATATGAGTCAACAAACAGCAGTTATTTTTACACAAATCGTGGAACGCCCTGCGCGTAAGCTCATCTTGCGGCGAAGTAAACAAGCCAACGAGTATTTCGCTTATTGTGAAGAGGTTGGTTGCGGGACGCCCGATGCGCCGGCTCCGTGGGATATTCTTTGTAGCATCAAGGAGGCTCTTTATGAGCCGGTTGGCGTGTGGCTACCGGAGAATATGCGCCCTGCGGGAACAGGAGTTTACGCACATGGCGTTGAAGTTCCGTTTGATTATGCAGGTGAAATTCCGAACGGATTTGATGTTATAGACCTTGAGCCATGCAAGCTGTTGGTCTTTCAAGGCGAGCCATATGACGATGAGTATTATCAAGAAGCGGTCGGCAATTGTATGGGATGTATTGGCAATTTTAATCCTGAAGTCTACGGTTATCAATACGCAGATGAGTTGGCGCCAAGAATGCAGCTTGCGCCGATGGGTTGGCGCGGGTACATTGAAATGCGACCGATCAAAAGCATGAAGTAAGCTTCAGTCTCAGCTGGCTACTGGATTAGTGAGCTATCACCTAAAAGAGAGAGGCAATGCTTTCAGCATTGCCTCTCTCTTAAACTTCTCCTTATCAGTTTGAGGTATGGCTCAAATAGTTTTCCTTATTGAACCGCGCCTTTATGGCTCCCCTTACTTAATTTTTAATTTTATTTATTCCACGCCATAAAAGGGGTCGGAACAGATTGGTTCGCTCTTTAAACCAAAAGTGTCCACCGCTATTACCCGGAGTACATATTCCCTATCAGTTTCAAGTAAGCCAAAGAGAACTTTAAAATCGTTGATTTTAGCTGTCTTGGATAGTTTTGTTTTCATTTGCTCAGGATTGGCACTGCGATAAAAATCAGAATAGGTAATTGTATGATTATAACCAGCTGGATAGCCGGTATCATGTTCGATCAGATGAATTTCGTAGTAGTAAACTAAATCATCATCTTTAGCAGCATCAAAGTCAAAATAAATCATTCTTTTTGTCATTCTTTTAATCGTTATGGCTGCATTCTTTTCAAAATAAGGAGCTTTGTTATTAGCTGACATTGCCTCTAGTGTGTAAGCTTGCAAATGCGATTTATCCTCTTTAGGGGAAGGTACAATCCAGGGCTTTTTGATCTCTGCTTTATTAAAAAAGTCCATTCTAGTAATACGCACATTGTTGTTTTTATCTACTTCCAAATAGAGACCTTGTGAGAAATTATGACAATCTCCAGGTTCCATGCCTCCGCCGGTATCTATAGGTTTAATACCATTAATTGCCCCTTCCAAAGAACAATAGAGAGTGCCTCCACAACCTAGTGCTGTATAGCTCTTCTGATTAATATTTCTCTCGTCGTTAAGTGGAAAATGTAAATGCCCACCAAATGTAAATACCTGAGGGTAACCTTTTAAAACCTGGTTGATATTTGTTGAATACCAATATGAACCTTCTTTACTGCCGTAAACTGTATCGTATATTACTGGGTGAGTAGCTACAAAAATTGGTTTAGCTGGATCATCTGCTACTGCCTCATCTAAAGCTTTTTTCAGCCACTCTAAATCTTCATTAGCATGATGACAGCCACCGTTATAATATTTACAATTTACTGCTATAAAATGGTAGCCATTGACAACCATGTGATGATTGCCATTTTTGATTTCTTCAGCCGTAGCACCTTTATAAGCATAGTCGCCAAGGCCTTTTTTAAAAACTTCTCCATTATAAGGTTTGCTATCAAATGCTATATCATGATTGCCCAAGGCAAAGATAAATTCTGTGCCCTTTTTAGCTAGCTCAACTTTGTCTAAAGTACGCTTCAAGGTTTGTACCTCCGAAAGTGAACCACCATCGGTTAAATCTCCTGCTACAAAGATTGCATCTAATTTGTTCTCGCCCGCTTTTTGATAGAGCTGTCTTAAGCATTCTTCAAATTTAGCTGCTCCCTGGGTGTAGTGTAGATCCGAAACCGCGCCAAACCTTAAAACAATATTGTTTTCATCAAATTCTGTTTTGCCGGCCAATACGCCCATACTCAAAAGCACAATACTCATGGAGACTAACATCAGCCATAACAAAATCCGTCTTTTACCAAGATCACACATGTCAATCGCCTCTTTTACATTATTTATAAACCTACTACAACAACCTATAGAAAACGATTTCATTTCATAGTGGACTCACACTTAAATAAAAGATGTCGATCCCCTTCCACTAACATTATTACCTCTTTTAATAGTAACTTTACATTATAGTTCCTTTTATCAGATGCTAACTCCTCTTGGAATTTAAAAAATTCGCTATGAAGATCGGACCTTCCCTACTATAATTCAAGCTACTCTCGTTGAAAAGTGAAAGGTGTAGCTTTAATTCCATCCCTATCCCGTGTTTTTTGACATTTAATTAATTTCGCGTTATATTTAAATTATACTGTTATTATCTTCACAAGTTGTCCTCTTTAGAATAATCCATGCATATATTGTATGGGGTTATAAAAGCTGTCTTACTGCTGTTTTTGTGTTATAGAACTAACATCAGCTTTTCTGACAATATGTGATATAACAAGAAACAAATAAACGCCTTGTAGCAAAGGGCCTTGACATCTCGCATAAGCGCTCTATCACTTTTTTATAAAACTACTTAAGAATAAACTCAAGCTAAATGATTTTTAGTTTGAACAGAATTAGTCTAAATAAGGGGGTATGGTTTTGCTTAGGATTATTGTGTTTTCTTTAGTTTTATTTTGTCTCTCGTCTTTAGGACCTATACCAACTGCGGTAGCCATCGCCAGTTCGTTAGTCGAAAACATTGCAATTAACTGTCCTTATCTTACAACTCCCATGGCCAAAGATAGGGAATTACTTACAGATCAAAACACCTATTATCCGGATACAGACGGTAAAGAACTGACCGATGGTATTTTAGCCCCGGAATATTCGAATTTTACCCATGAAGCATGGCAAGGTTTTGCTAAACAAGATCGTCATATTGTAACCCTTGATCTAGAAAAAATCTCTTTGGTTTACGAAATCGCCGGCAGGTTTTTTAATACCCCGGATGCAGGTATTTATTTCCCAGAAAAAATTAGAGTTTCGACCTCTTGTGACGGTAAAAAATGGTCGTCGCCTATAACAACTTTTAACGATCTTAATCTCAACTCAAGTATAGGAGTTTGCCGCGAACTAAGTGCAAAATTTGAACAACCTACGAAAGCTCGGTTTGTACAGATGGAAGTATTTGTCAATAATTGGTGTTTTGTCGATGAAATAATAGTTAAAGGTAAAAAAGCTGCAATTGATTCTGTAGAAGAAACAATCCCGCTTGCCTCAATTGTCTCGGAAATGAGAGGACTATTAGGTCTTAAAGAAGCTATAGGTTGGCCAAGACCTTTAACAGAAGAATCGGGTTATGCACATCACATTCCGCTTATGTATTTTGGGGGTTTGGTTCCCAATTCGCGTCAGCTAAAGACTTTTGACTTTCTCCCTTATGTTGGCTATATCGACACTAATAGCAATATTAAAGATACCTTTTTTGATACCTTTCTTCTTCTTCCTGCTAGTATAAGATACTATGGTGTTGACGGACGTGATTATGATAATGCTCTTAAACCTTCGAACAAAGAAGATTGGGAGTTGTTTATTAACGAACTTTTTACTCCAAATTACCAACTTGATGCTCTTAACAAAGCGGTTCAAATTGTCAACGAGACACTAGATAAAGACCAAGTCGCTAATGTAATAATTGCTATTCCA
>CALCRD010000297.1 GCA_937894355.1 uncultured Bacillus sp. | reverse complement strand
CTTCTGCAGTTCTTAATCGAGAAAGACGGCCTAATAATTTTATTTGCTTTTCCATGTTTAAATCAGTAACTAAATGTTTTAAACTGGTAATAAGCGGGCCATCCCCAATAAGATACAATTTTACATTTTGCTCATTTTGAAATGCGTCACAAAACGCTTGAATGGTTAATCTAATTCTTTTCCTTTCGATTAAACTCGCAATTGATACAAATACAAACTCTTTGTTTCTTCGCTCAACTTCATCACATACAAAGAGAGGCGATACCATATTAGGGATAACCGATATTTCTTTTTCAGTTTTCGTTAGCGCCAGGATGCTGGTTTTCAGTGCTGGAGAAACGCAAATTGTTGTATCCGCTCTTTCAACCGTACTCTTCAGGAAAGCAATTTGCTTCTTATTTAGATCCTTCTGTAAAACTCCACTTGAGTGTTCTGTAATAACTACAGGAATACTATTTCTTTCACCCAAATCACACGCAGCTATACCTGCTGGTAAAAAAGAGTGTGCATGTATAATGTCAAAATTCAAGCCGTCATTATACATTTTTTTAAATACTTTAAACATATTTCTTTTAAAAATTGCATAAAATAGTGAACTATTGCGTACTGCCCCAAACGACGGCATAGTATATAAATAAACACGTAACTTTCCGTCCATTCGTTTTATAAGTTTAAAGTTATCACTGGAAAAATAGTTATATCTATCTTGTAATGTTGCATTTAAAACTGTTACATCATGCCCGGCATCTGCAAGAGCCATGGCTTGTTCTCTAAAAAAACTGCCCGAAAGAGGATTCTTGGGGCTGGGGTACCACGAGGGAATGATTAATATTTGCATATGTCGTACTCTCCTTACAATAGTAAATGAAATTCTAGTTTAACTGATTTTTCAGATTTATCTTATATCTTCCATTATTTGTGCAATGGCTTCACATATCACCATAATACTGTCCTCTTCTAGATATGGGTGGATTGGTAGGGACAATACCTTATCACATAAATCCTCTGCCACACTAAGATCATCAAATATAGAATACACGCCTGCAAATGCACTCTGCTGATGCATAGGCTTAGGATAATAAATCATAGTAGGAATACCCTGTTCGTTCAATTTTTCCTGTAAGGTATCTCGCTGTTTTTTGTTGTCTAGCTGGATGGTATACTGTGCCCAGCTTGAGTAATAGCCTTTCGGGATAATTGGCGTTTTTACTATGTCTTTCAGTTTTTCGCTATAGGACCGAGCAATCTGATTTACTTTTTCGAGTTCATAATCTATGAATGCCTGGAATTTGACCTGCAAGATGGCTGCCTGAATGGTATCCAGGCGTGAGTTCATACCGATTCCGACATTATCATAACGGGAGCTACCTTTGCCGTGGATACGGATTGATTTTAATTTTTCTGCCAGTTCCCCATCATTCGTGAACACAGCTCCTCCGTCACCATAACAGCCTAAGGGTTTAGCAGGAAAGAAAGAGGTTGTGGCTGCATGACCAAAACTACATGCCCGCTGTCCATTTAACATTCCACCAAATCCTTGGGCACCGTCTTCCAGTATAAGCAGATTATACTTCCTGGCTATTTTCTCAATCTCAGGGTAGTTAGCAGGGAGGCCGAAGAGATCAACAGGAATAATTGCTTTTGGTTTCAATTGGCCTGTTTTAATGATTTCCTTGATTACAATTTCAAGCTTAATAGGATCTATATTAAAGGTATCTGTATCCACATCAACGAATACAGGTGTGGCTCCAACAAGAGAAACGACTTCCCCTGTAGCAAAAAAGGTAAAATCAGGGACAAATACAGCATCTCCTGCTTTAACATTCCAGGCCATTAGAACCATAGTAAGAGCATCGGTGCCATTGGCACAAGTGAGGCAGTATCTTACGCCCACGTATTCAGCCAGGTACTCTTCCAGTTCTTTCACCTGACGCCCCATAATGAATTTACCTTCGTTCAGAATACCCTGAATAGCTTCATTAATTTGCGGTTTCAAGATTTGATATTGGGTTTTTAAGTCTCGGAATTGCATTATGTAATATTTCTCCTATTTAATTATAAGTTTTGTTTTAAGTTTGCTATAAACTGCTTATGGTTTATAGCAAAATTTCCTGTTACAGTTTCACCGTTAGGTACATTTTTTGTAACAACAGCACCTAAGCTTATTCTCGCTTTTTTCCCAACAATTAACCTATTAGAGATAGTTGCGTTTACGCCTATCCATACGTCATCACCGATTAATGTATTCCCGGAGAGCTGCGCACCCGCCGCAATAAAAACTCTCTTCCCAATTCGGGTACCATGTCCGACATGAACCATTGCATCAAGTTTCGTATGTCTACCAAGGATTGTACTGTCTGTTGGTAATGTACCTCTAGCTATATGGCAATTACTACATACCTCAACATTATCTTCCAAAATCACTTGTCCCAAATCATATAAACCTAATACATTATCAGTACCTTGCCTTGTAAAAGAGAAACTTTTCCCTCCAATAATGGTTCCAGGATGTATAATGCAGTTATCGCCAATAATCGTATTTTCACTTATTGATACAAATTCACCAATCGTAACGTTGTTTCCAATTGTCACATTGTGCGGAGAAATATAAGCTAAAGGATTGATATGGCAATTTTCGCCAATACTGGTTTTATATGACGGTGAATTATACTCAGGATTACCTATAAGGCTATTATGTATAGAATGAAAAGCAACCTTGGGTTCTTTTGTTAGAAACACTCCATAAGTGTTATTAGGCAGGTGATTTATGAGTTCCTCAGTACATAAAATACAACTAATAAATCTATTAATTGTTAATTGTTCTAAATATTTCGGGTTTTCTAAAAAAGTCAAAAAAGTAACCTCTGATTCGGCTGTACAGTAGTTAAGAGTAGTAAATTCACCCTCTGAAATCAACTCTCCATCTAACTTATTTACCACTTCTGATAATTTCATTGAAATCACACTTTCTTAGACTTAAACCATTTATTTTAAAACATATTGGTAAAATCCATGGTGCTACATTTCTCCAACGGAAATCGCACGGACTTACCCTCCGCCGCTGATTTATATATTGCTAATACTAATTCTAGTGCCCGTCTGCCAGCCTTGGCGTCTACATAGGGTTTTTTGTTTTTCTTTATAGCATCAATCATATCTGCATATAAAGGTTTATGTCCATAGCCATAGATGTTAGGCGGATTCTCATGGTATTGCGCTTTGACTTTCGCAGGATCATCTACCTGATCGGCAAAGATCCACTCTTCTATAATGTTTACAGAATGGCCTCCAGCTTTGACGGTACCTTTTTCACCAAATATGTACAACGTTTCTTCTAGATTAGCCGGATAAATGTTGGTCGTACCTTCGATAATGCCATAGGCTCCGTTTTTAAATTTTACCAAGGCTATACCTAGGTCTTCAGCTTCAATATAGTCATGATTTAGTCGATCAGTATAAGCCATGACTTCGTTGATTTCATCTCCCATCATCCAGCGTAAAAGATCAATGTTATGAATACATTGGTTCATCAGTGCGCCACCATCCTGTGCCCAAGTACCACGCCAGGGAGCCTGTTGGTAGTATGAGGGACCGCGATTCCAGCGAATGTGAGCGGTACCGTGAAAGAGCCGACCAAAGCGTCCCTGCTCCAGGGCTTCACGTGTTTTTTGAATAGATTTGTTAAAGCGATTCTGGTGGCAGGCACAGACCTGTGCCCCTTTATGCTCAGCAGCGTCTATAATTGCATCGGCATCTTCCAGTGACAAAGCTATAGGTTTTTCGATAATAAGATTGATACCTTTTTCTATACATTCTAATGCAATTGCAGCATGCTTCCCGCTCTCAGTAGCAATAGCAATTAAATCAATGTCTTCCTTCTCCAGCATTTCATTATAGCCAATATATTTTCTAATATCTCCAGACAAGCTGCATCTTTGAATCTTATCATCCATATTAGCAGGAATAAGATCGCACAAAGCAATAACGTTCAAATTGTTTTCCTTGGCAGCCATTATATGATTTGGGGAAATACGACCACACCCAATAATAGCATAGTTCATTAAAAAATCACCCACTCCTTATGTGCAGCATCTATTTCTTCAGGTCATATTATTTTATCGTAATATTCTGGCTGGCGACCCTGCAACCACTACGTTTCCGGGTAATGATTTTGTCACTACTGTACCAAGGCCAACAAAGCACTGATCACCTATGCTAATTCCATTCATAATAGAGCAGTTTGGCCCCAACCAGCAATCATTTCCGATTCGAGCACTACCACTTAATTCAGCACATGCAGCAATCATGCAGTTATTCCCAATTTGAACGTTGTGCCCGATATGTACATGATCATCAGTTTTTAAATGGTCGCCAATTAATGTATTATCCACTGTTCCTCTTACAACTGTATTTAAGGCCCCTATCTCCACTCCGTTTCCTATTACTACCCCACCCAAATGTGGAATTCGGATAGGAACTCCATTTTCATCCCTTTCAAAGCCAAACCCTTCTTCTCCTATTACTGTGTTAGATTTTATTAAACAATCGTTTCCTATAATAGTACGAGTATTTAATACCACATGATGCCGTAGTTCCGTTCGATCCCCAATCACAACATCATCACCAATTACACAGTATTCACCTATGCGAACATCATTTCCTAACAATACATTCCGTCCAATACATGCTGTTTGCGCAATACCATGGTAAGTCTTAGGTATAAGAAACGTTTGTAAAAACCGGGCAAAATCAAGTCGTGGATTTTCTCCGAAAACCAAAACATTACTTTGGGTCTTAGTTTTTCCCCTATAATCAGTATGCAAGAAAATGCAACAGCCTTTTAATTTTTCGATTATCCCAAGATATTCTTCAACATACTTTTTTAAGAACAATACCGTATTGTCCTTAGGGTTATTCAAGGTTGAAGCTCCGCTTAGTATTAAACCTATTTCAGCATTTTCAATATCTTTATTTTTAAACAGTGTTAAGATTTCATTGGTTCTAATCTGAAAAACCATATAATACTACACCTCTATTTGCACCGGATAAAGCGAAAATCTCGGGGCTGTTCTGAGATAATCTCATCTAATGCTCTAATGTTTTGTCCTAATTCAAAATACATTTCGTCGTTCTTACTCGATAGAAACTGTTCCAATATATCCTTCATAGACAATTCCGTCTCATGATACCAGATGGGATGGGTTAAAATGTGTAACTTGTCATAAACTCTGTGTTCTATTATTGATAAAACATCTTCCCGCCAATGCATGCGTGAGTCTGAAAGATATTTATACTCATTAAAGAACTTCTGCGAATAGCTGTTTACTATATCCCCAAAATCAAAATTGCTGTCTAATGCAAGTTTTGAAGGGCGATGCATTGAAATCGATTTATGAGACCCACATGCAATTTTT
>CALCRD010000296.1 GCA_937894355.1 uncultured Bacillus sp. | reverse complement strand
CTCTTAGAAAGTTAGCGGTTTGCATTAACGAAAGGTAATGCAATACGTGACACACATTCAGCAACCCCTAGTTATATATATTCAAAAAATTGGAAATGGGCAAAACGGCGACATCCAAAGAAGAGTAATAATTGGGTGCTCAAGCGCTACTGGAATTCAGTCGATAATCGAAACTATGTATTTGAAACGAAATCTAACCGACTAAAATTAGCTAGTGACACTCCCATAGTAAGGCACACCCTAGCAAAATTGAATAAAAACCCTTTTGCGGAAACAGCTTACTTCAAAGATATACAAACCAAACGAAGCAAGAAAAGAAAACAAGCATACCTTAAATCGGCGGCTGCCCAACTTCCAAAGATTGGGTTATGAATGCCTGAGCGCAGTGCGGTGAAAGTCGCACGCTGCTTTCTAAGGGGGGAAAGGAGCCGCGAGGCTCCTAACCTACCCGATTACTCTATTCTCCCCAGCATAGCTGGGGGATTAAGGTTTTCATTCAGGATCCCGTTTCCAATCTGTAAGTTCGACTGCAATTGGATTGATAATGTCATTAACAAGTGTCGTATTGTCTTCTTCTGACAGGCCGTATTGTCGAGCTGCATTCTTAAGCAGACAGCCAAAAGTATTCTAGAGCCTCATTTCCCTCTCTGATCATCCCTAACCTGATTGTACCGATGGGCCCAGCTATCCCATATTGAGTTCCAGGATAGAGGAGATAGCCATCCCCATTCACATTTGGATAGGCGATTGGATCTACCCATACATTTCGTGGTGTTCCATCCGTTTTTTGAAAAACTGTGGTAATCCAATATAGCGTTCCATCGACACCATCTTTAACTTGTAGCCACGATAAAATCCTATGACTGACTTCATCATCATCAATTAAGTATGTGGGATATGGTTGCTGCGGTACCAAGCATGTGTACCATCAAACCGACTCTCCTAGACTCTGTCGTTCTCTTGCCTGATGATTATAACTCAACTTTCGCAGCCTGAAATAGTGCTTTATCTACCTGAATGGGGCTGCGAAAGTTGAGATTGTAATTAAACAAAATCGGACACCAGATATCTACTTCACCATACAGTTCGGAACTGGGTGAATTATTACCAACACTCTCACGTCTCTGCCAAAACTATAGATATATTATCCACGCTCATTAACCATTGGGTACTATATCTTATAGTAAAATGACATCATCTCTAAATGCAAAATTAGCGTTTCTAGCGCATTTCAAAAAAGCAGAAACTAGCGATGGCGAATAAATCTACCTTTTTTTAAAGGGCTAAAGGAAGATAAAACATATGAAACTAGGGCATTTTATATAAGCTTTAGGGAAAAGCGAATGATTAAGCTTTACGGGCAGAAAAATATATTTTGAAAACTCTCTCCCAACTTTTACGAGATTAGGGACCCCTTTTTTTTGCAGTGGAATCAGGCAATACCTTTGTCCACAGATTTGATTATGCATATATGACACGGAAGAATGAGAGCTATATGTCCAACTTTAATATATAGCTGATGATTTTTTCTCGAATCTGATCTAAATCGCCATTAGGATCAACCTCTTTCATATATTCCTCTGCTTCTGCTGCATCTAGCTTCTTCTGAGGATCCTGGGATTCTTTTGCAGCTTCAATTTTTTGGTATAGTAAAGTTGTATATCTAACATCATCAACTGCTTCTCTAAAACCTTCAATAGCGAGAGTATCAATCACTCCATCAACAGTAGGATAAGTCATCATGTGACCACGATAAGATTTTTTCCCTTCGAAATCGTCCCAGGGATTACCAGGGCATGGATCTTGATAAGCATAAGTCATAACTCCATCATAACCGCTCTTAAGCGTAACTAGTCCAAAGTTGCGTCGGAAAAGTTCCGGATCTTCCGGGCCACCTTGAGGGTATGCATAAACAAAGATTTTGCTACCAGCTGCATGCCACTTTTCTGCTTCTGTTTGTAGAGGTTTACCTGCACAGATCAAAAGATCTAGTAAATCTAAGGTACTATCGCTCTGTTGAGGGTAGCCTGCAACAAACATTTTCCCTCCTATCTCATGTACAGCTTCCCACGCTGGTCTTTGCTTTATAAGGGCCTCCCCTGTAGCTTCATCATGTCCATAAATATAGACTTCAGAGGCCCCGTAACTTTTGGCTAAGCTCATAACATTCTTGACTTTGCCCTTTAACCATTCGCTCTGATTACTATTCCATATTATTGTTGCATCGGTTTCAATTCCGAGAAAATATAGTGGTTTATTTGCTAACCCTAGCTCTTTTCTAATCGCTAGTACCTTCCCTAACAACCTTCTATCATTATGTCGTTGAAAAACTGTAGGGTTCGTTATACCGTGGGCTATCATGTCCTCATATTCTCTTCTCATTTGCAATTCACTTTTGCTCTCAGAAGAAATCATTGCCTCATCAGAGTTATTCAAACATCCTCGATAGTATATACTATATTCCAAAGCTGGCTCTGGTAAAGTAAACGGTAAAACATGAACCTGCAACGTAATAAACCCTAAATCTTCATCTCCTGAAGTGAACTTAATCCGACCTGTATACAGGCCAGAAATAGCATTATCTGGTGCCTTGATCGTAATCCAAAACTGCTTATTCTCTCCAGCCACTAAACCTACAGGTTGAAGTGAAGCACTATCCTTAATTGGAAACTCTTTGGCTGTAAAGCTCCAACTTCTCCCATCGTGCTCTCTCCCAACAGTTGTTGGAACATAACTAGAAGTACCGTCTATTTCAGTTACTTTAAATTCATGGGTCTTTGTTTTATGATTAACACGGATTAGAGCATCATCATACAGCAACAGCTCTGGAACCAAAACGCGCACTGGCGAAAATTCAATATCAGCCCAAGCAGTCCCCCCCTGATACCAACACTTAACCACTCGAAGATCAACAGCAGAAGCTGGGATGATGTCACCTGTTTCTGTATGATTAAGATCGCTCACCTCTATGTTCACGGACGTGAGATCTTGAATTGAACGGAGAACGAAACTTACAGATTCATACTCCCTGGGGGTTAAAGTGCACGAAACAACTTCACCGATTGCTCCCGGAATAGCTGTGTTTGGTAAAACTTTCTCTGTACTGATTGGTTTTTTTACGAAACAAAGCATCCCTTTGAGATTGGAAAAAGGATAAATATCTCCTTGTTTTGAAAGAGCTGCTTCTGCAAGCCTGACAGACCCAATAAGTTTTATTGCATCTTCTTCACCTATGATATAGCTTCTCTCTTTTACTGTCTGCATCTTGTCGTTTAATTCAATTAACTCCTTTTGTGTTGCAACCACTTTTTCATTAATCAATAATCCCTTCTCCCAATTGATAACCTGCTCTCTCATATAATCTAGGGAGACGCTCTTAGGGACTTGTAAGCTTAAGTTTAGAGGTGATAGATATTCATTTTTCCCCAAGTCCTTGATCATAAACTTTATTGTTATTGAGTTATCTTTTTCAGATGGCATGGGTAGTACCAGCGGAATTTTTAGCTGCATCTTTTCTTTGGCCTTAATGCATATTGTATCCTCTATTCCATCTATTTTCTGGCTCCCCAAAAAGCTAGCCCCTTCAATAAGGACTCTTTGATCTTTTGCACTGTTATTATTGATCGTTAAAAACATCTCTGTTGGAGAGGTTCCCAGTCGTACTGGCCCTGCAAAATCAACTCTTGGTTCAATTTCTGCCTGTTGTGTGAACAAAGTCATCTGTCTGAACTTGTCAGGCTGATGGAAATTACCTCCAACATTGGACCAGGAATAAAACTGTAGCGTCTGTTGTTTTACTCTTTGTCTACAAACATTACAATATACAATTCTCTCTGAAGTAGCACCCTCTTCAATTCTAAAATCAGAAAGAGGGATCTCATACTCCGCAGTCCAGAAATCTCTTCCCCTAGATGTTTTTGCCTCCCATGTTCCTTCCCACTTGGGATTAATGTTTCTTTTATTATCTGTTATTGTTACTTGATCGTTATACCAAACTCCCTTAGGATTTACTGCTAACTGATGGTATTGAGAACGATCTACACCGAAAAATACTGCGACAAAGTCCCCAGGCCACACGTCTTCACTAGAAACCAGGTTTTGGATCTCAGGTTCATAACATTTTATAAAAAGGTACAAACAATTTCCATAGACTCCCATATTCATTTCCACAGGATCGCGGAGAAGGAGCTCTTTTACTTCACAGGTTCCAGGGAAAGTAGCAGTGAAAAGCGAACCTGCATATTCTTCCTGACCAAACTCACCATCTATAATTGGCTTTTTTGCCAAGGTAGGAACTGATAGCGAAGCAACAGAGGTTTCTTCTTTTTGAACCACCGATTGCAAGAGATAATAGCTTACATCATAGTTTTCATTACCAAGAGGATATATTTTTACGTCATCTACCAGAATTTCACCTTTACCTCTAAGAATTGCTGGCGTTATTTTTATTTTTCCACCTGTAGGAACTCTTAATTTTGTTTGATAGTAAGTCCACTCATCAATAGAATTTCGAAGCACCTTGTGTTCAACATTATCGGGCTCAGTAGCCAGGAACTCAACTACGCTGCTAAGAGCAATTCTCCCTTTGATCCAGCCTGTGTATAGATATGTTCCGGCTTCAAGCTCTATTTCCGCACCAATCCCACCCTTAAAACTAGCATTATTACTTACGATCTTGATAGCTTGATTACCGCTATGAGACTCAGCTGAATATACAAGCTTCGATAAATCCCCGCTTCCAAACCAAGCAACTTCATCAAAATTATAACTAGTTAAATTCCCACAGCTGGCACTAACAGTAAATGTAAGGCAAATTAATACCGACAAATTTAGCATTTTACGAATGGACATTTCGATTCCTCCAATACTAACCAAATTAAAAATATGAGGCTTGCCGAAATAACTACAGCACTTGAAAGTATATCTCTTTATGATGCTCAGATAAGGGCCACGGGGAATATTCTTACTTATATCTCGCACTAATTGAGGGCTTTCTTCCCCATACCTCATTTTCCGACTAGATGGTCTGTGGTATGAATCATTTTTTAGCTGG
>CALCRD010000295.1 GCA_937894355.1 uncultured Bacillus sp. | reverse complement strand
CAATTAGTTTTTCAGCTGCCTGGCGTTTTTTTTCAATGACATTAATCGGGGTATGTCGTGTGAATTTACGCAAAGCAGAAATCAGCATTCGGAGTGTGTCGCCCTCTTCCGTTGCTACTAGAGTTTCTTTTGCGTCTTGTTCAATAGAATTAAATGCTTCCTGACAGAATATTTGTGTGTAAAGAAGCTTCTGTTTATTCTTCTCGATGCCTGACTTCGCCACTGCCTTTTCTGTTCGTAAGACCACTGATTCCATTGTATAAGCATTAGAAATAATATCCGCAATATTGACCAGTATCTCCTGCTCATTTTCTAATGCTTTACCAAATCTTTGCGAGGCTAAGCCAATTGCTAGAAGTCCAATTTTTTTAGCATGATTAACTAAATATTTTTCTTGGGAAAGTGGTTCATCGCCAATTTCCACAGGCATCATCAGCACAAGCTCTTGTTGAAGTTGTTGGGCTTTTTGAAAAAGCGGAAGTTCACCTTTTAAAGCTTTACGAATGAATGTCCCAGGTACTAGTAAACGATTTATTTCATTTGTACCCTCGAAGATCCGGTTTATTCGTGAATCTCGATAGGCTCTTTCGATTTCATATTCCTGCATGAACCCATAACCACCATGGATTTGTACGCCCTCATCGACAATATAATCTAGTACTTCTGATGCAAAGACCTTATTTAAAGAGCATTCGATGGCGTATTCGGAAATTGCGGCTGCTATTACACTTGGATCGTTTTCTTGGTCTTCAGTCAATTGACCCATATGATCTTCATATAAACCTACAGTCCGATAAACAGAGCTTTCGGCTGCATAAAGTCTCGATGCCATTGTCGCCAGCTTTTCTTTTGTCAAATTAAATTGGGCGATTGACCTATTAAATTGCTTACGTTGATTTGCATATTGAATCGTAATCTCAAGGGCTCGTTTGGAACTGCCAACAACCCCTACCCCTAGCTTGTAACGACCAATATTAAGGATATTAAAAGCAATGACATGCCCTCGTCCAGGCTCACCTAAAAGATTTTCTTTAGGGACAGGCACATCCTGAAGTACCAACGTGCGAGTGGATGAACCCTTAATGCCCATTTTCTTCTCTTCTGCCCCTGTTGATACCCCCGGAAAATCACGTTCTACAATAAATGCCGAAAACTGGCTGCCGTCAATTTTTGCATAGACAATAAAAAGATCGGCAAAGCCTGAATTTGTTATCCATTGCTTTTCGCCATTTAGAATATAGTGAGTGCCTTCGGGATTCAGTTTAGCAACCGCTTTGGCACCAAGTGCATCAGAGCCTGAACCAGGTTCTGTTAAGGCATAGGCTGATAGCTTTTCACCAGACGCAAGTGCGGGTAAATACTGCTGCTTCTGCCCTTCATTTCCAAAAAGGACAATCGGTAACGAGCCAATTCCGACATGGGCCCCATGCGAAAGGGAAAAGCCGCCGGAACGAGCCATTTTTTCAGTGATGAGGGACGAACTGATTTTATCTAAGCCTAAACCGCCATATTTCTCTGGAACATCCGCTGCCAATAATCCTAAGTCGCCTGCTTCCTTTAATAAGCGGACCGAACGATCAAATTCGTGGTTTTCCAGAAACTCAATCTCAGGAACAACCTCATTTTTGACGAAATCCTCCGCTGTTTTGGCAATCATTTTTTGCTCATCGGTTAAGTCTTCCATCGTCCAAATCCGATTACATTCAATATTTTCAATTAAAAAACTGCCGCCTTTAATCAGCTTTTCGGTTTGATGAGACATGCGCTTTCCTCCAATCAAAGTGAACTTAACGATGGTTTTGGCACTTCAATATTTGTAACCTATCATTCTAGTAGTTCGAACACTCCCGCTGCGCCCATACCACCGCCAATACACATGGTGACAATCCCGAATTGTTGTTTTCGCCGCTTCATCTCATGAATTAAAGTAAGTGTTAGTTTAGCTCCGGTACAGCCGAGTGGATGGCCTAGGGCAATTGCTCCTCCATTCACATTTACTTTTGCTTCATCAAGTTTAAGTTCACGAATGATTTGCAGCGATTGTGAGGCGAATGCCTCATTTAACTCGAACAGCCCAATGTCGGATAGCTCAAGCCCAGCAAGTTTCAGGGCTTTAGGAATGGCCACGGTTGGACCCACACCCATTATTTCTGGTGGTACTCCGGCAACAGCAAAGGAGCAAAACTTTACCATCGGCTTTAATCCCAGACTTACAGCCTTTTCCCGATCCATGACCATCACACAAGCAGCGCCATCACTTGTTTGCGAGGCATTACCAGCTGTTACCGTTCCTGTTTGGGAGAAGGCTGGACGTAGCTTTGCCAAAACCTCTGTATTGGTATCAGGGCGAACACCTTCATCCTGACTAAAATTGATTGTCGCTTCGTTTAATTTATTGTTCTTCCCAACTGTGCGAATCGTTGCTTCAACAGGGACAATTTCTTCAACAAATCTTCCCGCTTGGATGGCACGAGCGGCTTTTTGATGACTCTGAACTGCAAATGCATCTTGATCTGCTCGGGTAATGCCGAATCGTTTCGCCACTTCTTCAGCTGTGTGACCCATGCTCATATAATATTGCGGGGCATTTTCGGCCAGCTTTGCGTTTGGGCGGACGACATGCCCCATCATTGGGACCAGGCTCATCGACTCTGCACCACCGGCAAGAATTGTGTCAGCATGGCCAATCATTATTTTTTCACAGGCATTGGCAATTGCCTGAAGTCCTGAAGAACAATAGCGATTAATCGTGATGGCAGGCACGGTATAAGGCAAACCAGCCAAAGCTCCGATATTCCTGGCCATATTCATCCCTTGCTCTGCTTCCGGCATCGCACAGCCGATAATTAAATCATCAATATTTCCTTCATAACCTCCAGCCCGTCTCAAGGTCTCTTTTACAACGATCGCCCCTAAATCATCTGGACGTACTTGAGCTAAACTACCTTTTTTGGCTCTACCCACAGGAGTCCGGGCACCGGCTACAATTACCGCTTCTCTCACAATCATCCCTCGCTTTCGATAAACAATAGAAAATTAATTTCGTAGCGGCTTGCCTTTTATGAGCATATGCTGCATTCTTTGTTGCGATTTCGGCTCGGCAACTAAGCTTAAAAAAGCTTCCCTTTCTAAATCTAATAAATATTGTTCATCCACTTCTGTTCCATACGGGACTCTTCCCCCGGCAATGACAAAGGCCAATTTCTTTGCAATCTTTAAATCATGTTCTGAAATATAACCTGAATAATACATAGACTGGGCACCTAATAACAGCAGGGCATAGCCAGTTTCACCAACCACTGGAACCTTCTTGCGCAGTGGGGCTTGGTAGCCTTTCCGGTCTAATTCCAGCACAGCTTGTTTGGCATCAAATAATAAATTGTCAGAATTCATACTAATTCCGTCGACAGAGGATAAGTAGCCAGCTTCTCGGGCTTCTTCTGCAGAAGTAGACACCTTTGCTAGAGCAATTTTTTCAAAAACGCTGTTAGCAACCTTTTGTAAATCGATTTCAACTCCTTGCGGAAATGCGTTTAAGTGTTTAATATATAGTTCCTTATTGCCACCGCCACCTGGAATCAAACCTACTCCTACCTCAACAAGGCCGATATACGATTCCATTGCCGCTTGAATTTTCGCTGCCGGCAGACAAACCTCGGTGCCTCCTCCCAGGGTCATCGCAAATGGAGCCGCAACCACTGGTTTTGGACTATATTTTATTTTCATCATCGCCTGTTGAAAATTGCGGACGACCAGGTCCAGTTCATAGATATTGTCATCCTGAGCCTCCATCAAAATCATCGCCAGGTTTGCGCCAACACAGAAGTTCTTTCCTTGGTTCCCAATGACCAAACCTTGATAATTCTGGGCAACTTCATCTACCGCATAATTAATCATTGAAATAATATCTTGACCAATTGCGTTGTTGGGAGACTGAAATTCCAATAACGCTACCCCATCGCCAATATCGATTAAACTGGCACCACTATTCTTTTTAATGAGCTTCTTTTCTTGCTTTTTCAAGGTAGCAAGGTTAATTGCTTTCGAATTTTCTGGTATTTGGCGGTATTCATTATTGTGAAAGTACCAATTTCGACCATCATGAGCATGATAAAAAGAAGTAAATCCTTTTGCTGGCATCTCTTTTACCCACTCTGGAATGGCTAAACCTTGCGCTTCCATTTTTGCTAGCGACCTTTCTAAACCGATGGCATCCCATATTTCAAATGGACCGAGTTGCCAGCCAAAGCCCCATTTCATCGCTTGATCGATAGCAACCAGACTGTCGGCAATTTCCGAAAACATCTCAGCAGCATAAAGAAGCACCGGACTGATAATATTCCAAAGGAATGTTCCTGCCGGGTCTTCAGCATAAAGAAGAGTTTTCAATTTATTACTTTGACCTTTTTCTAGTTTACTTTTTTCGATTGAATCAGCCTGTAACTTTTTCAATGGTTGATATTCAAGGGTATTCGGATTAAGTTCGAGAATTTCTTTGCCTTTTTTCTTAAAAAAACCTTGGCCACTTTTACTTCCCAACCAGCCCTTTTGGTTCATTTCCTTCATGAATTCGGGTACTGAAAATACTTGTTTTTCATCGCCATTAACCTTTTCGTAAACGTTATTAGCCACATGGATAAAGGTGTCAAGACCTACGACATCAAGTGTCCGAAACGTGGCGCTTTTTGGGCGCCCAATTAAGGGACCAGTAACCGAATCGACTTCCCCAA
This sequence comes from uncultured Bacillus sp., assembly GCA_937894355.1. Lineage (GTDB taxonomy): Bacteria > Bacillota > Bacilli > Bacillales > Cytobacillaceae > Bacillus_BU. The sequence goes on along the minus strand of CALCRD010000295.1, from coordinate 2,604 downwards.
TACTGTAGCCCGCTTTTAACATTTCCCTTACCGTAACCAACAAGCCATATGTTCCGATTCGATTGGCGATGAAGTTGGGCGTGTCTTTTGCCTCAACTACGCCTTTACCTAAAACGTCCTCCCCAAAATGTTTTACAAATGAAACAATTTCCGGATCTGTATTTTTAGTTGGAATAACCTCAAGTAGTTTTAAATAACGTGGTGGATTGAAAAAATGCGTGCCTAAAAAATGCGACTGAAAATCATTCGACCGACCTTCTGCCATGGCTTCAATGGAAATCCCTGATGTGTTAGAACTGACAATGCTACCAGGTTTTCGGAATTGATCTATTTTGGCAAACACTTGCTTTTTGACAGCTAAATTCTCAACAACCACTTCAATAATCCAGTCGACTTCTTTAAGTCGTTCCAGGTCATCTTGCAAATTTCCAGCTTCAAGCAATGCCAGACTTTTTTTTGAAGCGAGTGGTGCTGGTTTTTGTTTAAGTAATTTTTGTAATGCCTCTGTACTAAAACGATTTCTCACTTCTTTGTCCTGAAGACTCAATCCTTTAGCACTTTCCGCTTCATTCACACTGTTTGGAACAATATCTAATAGTAAAGTTGGAATTCCGATATTTGCCAAATGAGCAGCAATTCCCGAACCCATTACGCCCGAACCTAATACAGCCGCTCTTTTTATCCGTCGGATCACGGTTTCGCCTCCTAACACTCTGCTAGAATGAACAAACATTCATTTTTATTTCAAGACAGCTTTTTCCTATCTATAGTGTAGAATATTTCTAAAATTTGGGTGATATTCCGAAAACGGCTAAAGAATTTTTTTCAAATGATGAATGGCAAAATTGGGTATCTTAAAAAGGAAACTTCCAACAGAAAGCCAACTGTTGGTTTGTCTTGTTTTATGGAAAGATGGAAATGTCTATGGAGGTGATGGAGATATGCCGAAGCGTAAAAAAAATCCTTCTAAAGCAGGAGTAAGTGCTGCAAGTGTAAAGGGGAATGCTGGACCAACAGTCGAACTAGACGGCGGCGGAAAAAGAAACAGCCAAAACAATCAATATAAAAAGTAAGTTGTGTTGAAGAGTGTTGTTGATTTTGTACACTTATGTTGATTGGAGTGGAAGGTGCGAAGACTCCTGCGGGAGTACGGGGCTGGGGAGACTCTGTAGGCGCAAAGCGCCGAGGAGGCTCCCCGCTACCGCCCGCGGAAAGCGAAGCACCTGGAGCGGAAATCAACAGGCCTGTTTAAATAGATAAAAAATAAATACAAAGCGGCCTGACTTACAATTTAATCATTGTTAAATCAGGCCACATCCCTATCGTTATTTTTTAAAAATCCCCTTCAGCACAAAAGCCACATTCGCTGGACGTTCCGCCAATCTACGCATGAAATAGCCGTACCAATCAGTGCCAAAAGGGACATACACCCGTACCCGATAGCCTTCCTTTACCAGCTCCAACTGTCTTTCGGGTCGAATACCATAAAGCATTTGGAATTCAAATTGATTTTTTGGAATTTTATGTTCTTTTACCAAACCTTTTGTATACTCAATAATGTTGTCATCATGGGTGGCCACTGCAGTAAAATGGCCGTTTAATAGGTGCATTTTGATAATTTTTTTAAAATTCTCATCGACATCGTTCTTCACAGGAAAAGCGACTTCAGCAGATTCCTTATAAGCCCCCTTTACTAACCGCAGATTAGGGGCAAATTTATTTAAATCCTCGATATCCGTCATTGTCCGGTATAAATAGGCTTGAATGACTGTTCCAACGTGATTGTATTCTTGTTTTAGCATTTTAAAAATTTCGATGGTCTTCTGACAACGGCTAAAATCCTCCATATCAATCGTCACAAACACATTGTTTCGTTCGGCATTGTCGAGAATTCGGCGCATATTGTTCAGAACCAAGCTATCAGATATATCTAAACCCATTGAGGTCATTTTTAAAGACACTTGAGAATCTAGTTTTTCCTGGCCAATCATTTCGATTGCTTCTATTGTATGATCTGTTCTATTACTAGCTTCCTTTTGGTTGTCTACGAATTCTCCCAAATAATCGATTGTGACAGCTAATCCTTTTTTATTTAGAATTTTTATAGTTTCAGTCGTTTCTTCAATTGTTTCACCAGCAATAAAACGGCGAACACCAAAGCGAAGACCATATTTCTTGGCAAGTCTAGTAAGTAATTTATTTTTTGATAAAAATAAGAAAAAGTTACGTAAAATTCGTTCCATTGTCTCCCCCCCTTTAAAACATTACTTAAGAAAAATATAAACAACATCATAATGATTCTATCTTAAATTATATGCTTCTTACTTCATTAATATTGTGGTCTAGCGCACTTTAATCCACTTACTTTAATCTCAACCAATCTGAAAAATAGCCAGAAAATCTCCGCGTTTAATCTCCTGCTGACAGTATGGACTAGAAACTATCCATCCAAATTGACTGAGTATGGGTATATAATGCAAAAAGAGTATGGTTCAAAGGTCCTAAAACCTTTAACACATACTCTTTTTTTAACAGTAAAGAAAGTATAAGTTTTTTGAAACTGGATTAGTGTCTAGCTCCAGCGCCTAGCGTCTAGTGAACTTC
>CALCRD010000294.1 GCA_937894355.1 uncultured Bacillus sp. | reverse complement strand
TACCGATGAAAACGGAAAATTTGTTATTGATGATCTCTACGAAGGCTGTAGATTGTTTACAGAGGTAGATGGTTATGCGCGGACTTATACCGAGATCAATTTTCACGCTAGCGGCTGGGGTGAAGCAGAGATTGTGCTCCGCGATTATAACGAAACGTATATTCTTCGTGTAATAGAGGATAGTAACGCCTATCAAGCACAGAAAGAAAACAACTTTGGAAGTCAAAACTGGACAGTAATTTGGAATTCTGGAGGTTACAATAATCATACTTATTATAAATTTAATTTACCTGAGATAGGTAATGACTTTAGGGTTGTTTCTGCAACTCTTGAATCATTTGTTTGGACAAATGGCGATAAAATTGGTCCAGTAGGGGCTTATTACTGTTCCGACAGTAATTGGAGAGAAAACCAATTAAATTGGAATAATGCCCCTCATGATGCTGTGGAAAGCGACCCTCTTTCGATCAGAACACCTTCAGGAAATAATGTTTGGACCGCATTTAATGTTACCGATGTTTTTAATAAAATTTCACCCTCCAGTTCCTCATTTACGTTAGTTCTTAAAGCAATGGGGGCAACTGGTTATAGTAACTGGTATTCAAAGGAATATATGGGTGGATCTCACACTCCACGAATAAATTTAGTATTAGAATACGTTGAACCCGGCAGTGTTGTTGGTACTATTCGCAACAACGCTGGTGAACTCCTTCCCGGAGCGAACGTAAGGCTTTTCAGCCCCAGTGGCATAGAAGTGGCAAGTGAATTTACAAACATTGAAGGGACTTTCAAGTTTAAAAGTACAGTGTCGGGAACTCATAAAATTTTAGTATATCTTGATGGTTATAGATTTGAAGAGCGCCTGATTGAAATAGATCCGGATAGCTGGGTAGATGTTTCTTTAACCCTACATGACATTCAATCACAATTAAGGCTGTTACCTATTGCTGATGCGCAAGTCGCAGAGAACTCGGCCAATTCAAACTATGGAAGACAAACCTGGATTGATTTAGTACCTGAAGGCGGCTACGGAAAATATGGTTGGTATAAATTTGATCTGCCCCAACTTGGCGAAGAAGTGACAATAGCAACGGCAATTTTTAAAAACAATCTTTATGGTGGAACTATAGAGCAGGAATTTACGCTCCATACTTCTGACAATATTGGTTGGGAAGAGATGGAGATAACCTGGGCGAATCAGCCTGATTATGATAAAAAACCACTTTGTCGTGTGACCCCGGTTGATAAAGGGTATGTTGGCTTCGATCTTTCCTCATGGCTTGCAGGGAAAAACGGAGAAACAATTAGTTTCGTTATGAAGGCATCAAGAGCTTATAGTTCCTGGTATACGAAAGAGGTTCCCTCGTTAGCACCGTATCTTGAATTAATTCTAGTTCCAGTACAAAATATTATCAAAGGACAGGTTACCGATAGCTGGACCTCTCAGCCCCTTGTCGATTCAATAGTGGAAATTAAAGAGCTTGAAACTCAAGAAGTGAAAAAATCTGTAACCACCGATAGTCAGGGTATGTACTCACTATCAATTGTGCCTGGTATTTATCAATTAACTATCCGCAAAGATGGTTTCATAGCACAATCGCAAGAAGTGATCCTCAAATTTGGAGAGGAAATAACCATTGATGCTGCTTTGGAACCTGTCAAGATATTAATTGAACTCAAACGCGATTCTGATCCTTCTGAGTCGGTAGCAAATAGTATTGCAAGATTAAAACAAAACGGAAAAACCATCAATGTTGCAGAAGGCGATGAAGAAGGTGTTATTTTGCTGGCACGAGTTCCTGCTGGAGATTATGAAATAGAACTACGTGCGCCGGGTCATAAGCCTAAAACTCTAGAGATAACAATGCTCCTCGCAGATGATTTAGAAATAGAGGAAACATTGAAATATACAGGTGACTTTATTCCCCCAAATCCAGTAGAAGGTTTTATTTTAGATTCAAGTCAGCCTGGCCAAGTTAAGGTTTTCTGGCAATGTTCAGATATAGCAGATGGAGTCACAAAATATAGTATTTATAAAGCAAAGCTCAATGACGAATTAGATCTCCAAAATCCGGTTATTATTGTTGATTCTGCAGAGAGCCAATGGATTGATATTGATGTTATTCCTCAAAAATACCAGTATGCAATTCGTTCAGAAGATGACAGCAGTAACTATAGCGAACTAGTAGGTCCGCTATTTGTAACACCAAAGCCTGTATATGGATATTTAGAAGGATGGGTAAAGGATATCAATGGTAATCCCATATCGGGAGTGGAAATAGACCTTGGTTTCTGCAAAGTCTTTTCTGACGATAGCGGTTACTATATCGTCAATTCAATCCCGAGTGGGGATTATACTGTTAACGCAAAACGTGAAGGGTATAACTCAGTACACCCATTCGAATATTCATTTGGGATTAGGTTAAATCAAACAAATCACCGCCAGGATTTCATTTTCAGCTTTGAAGAACTTCCGGTAGGAGTACGAGAGTGGCTTACTTCAGTTATAGCTCGTCCATCTCCATTTCTCGCCGGTCGCGAGGGGGTTACGGTCACCCATATACCAAAAGATGGTGTTATCGTGACAAGCGTTGAGATTTTTGATTTAAACGGTAGATTAATTCGCGATTTACAACTAACAAATCCTAACTGGACATATTGGGATGGTCTTGATCGTAAGGGAAAACCCGTTGCATCTGGTCTCTACCTCGCGTTAATAAAGGCTGAAAGGGGAAGAGTCTTTGAACAGTTTAGGACAACATGCATTATTATTGCAATTAAATAGGAAGGAGGTGCAGAGTAATGCGCAAACGGATTATTTCCGCTTTGATAATAATCCTTGCGATGTCAATTACACACATTGTTCATGGGAGTATGTTAAAAACATTGCCGGCAGATCATTGGGCCTATAGCGCTCTTAGCACTTTCGGTCAAAAAGGATTATTGCCAACATCGGTTTTGAAAAAAATCGAGAATGCTGATTTATATGGGTGGGAAGTATCTAAATTAGTTGATAGAATAACCGGCTTAATTGAACAACAGAAAGAATGGAAAGAAGAGCTAACATTAGCTGAGGAAGAGCTTTTAGCACTTCTCAAAGAGGAATTTCCCTCGGAAAAATATCTAAATAACAAACAGCGACTTGCCTTGGAAGCTCAGCTTGGTTTTTCAAATGAAAAAATAAGGGAGTTAAAGGAAGAAGTTGAAAAGCAGCAAGATGTTTTGACACAAAAAAATATTAGAGCGGAAACACGCTTGCGTGGCTCTTATCAAGTTGATGCATTTTACGTTGATAAAACAGGGCCTCGCTGGGTATATATTGGAGCCCCTATAGATCGTACTATTGACGGCGGTAGACAACACTTTCTTACAACACGGCAAACGTTCAACTTCAATCAAGATAATCAACTCGGTCAAGCATGGGATGAATGGTTACCAGTTGAGTATATGTCAAAATCAAAAGGTGGAAATTATAGCTTCGGGTTAGGAGCTATTCAATTAAAAACTGAAAGCGATCGTCCAAACAGCGATACAATTAGTATTAGTGGATATCCATGGGCAAGGTTTACGACTAGGATCTCAATTGGGATATTTGAAGCATATTTGGGGTATCGCTATGCTGCTGAGTTTACACCATTTACAATTGCTTATCCTGATGGAGGATCATACGGATATGGGGGTTTGCACTTGTATTGGTCAACTGATAGTCGGTGGGGATTTAGATACATGTATGGTATAGATCGTACTGTAGAACCTTTTAGGATCGTGGAAGCAGCCAAAGCCACTTTTCGACTGCCCGTTAAAGACATATCGACCTTAGCAATAATCACTTCTAGATTGTTTGATGATCCTTTAGGTGATAGCAAAGTCTTAAGCGCTGTTTTTTATAGACAGATGGCTCCCACGTCCACAAGGAGGATGAATATAAGTGCTGAGTTGGCGCATTCTCAACTTGACATGGATTGGCAAGGCGAACCAAGTGCTTATATGGGAATTGCGAAAAGACTTGATGTGAACATTGAAACATTAAATTTCCCGGTTTTTAAAATTGTTCCCTTTAACTTTCTTATTTACGATATTAGCCCAACTTTTCTTTCGCGTCCCGGGGGTGTGTGGAATGTATCATTGCCCGATATTACAGGAGGCGGTGATCGAGATTGGGCTCGAAGTTACGATCCTAATAGACTTCCAGGATTACGTGTCTTAGAAAATAATAGACAAGGGTTCAATGCAAGGGCTAAAGTATCTTTTTCGCGTTTTAGTAGATTAACACGTGATTGTTCGCTCCAAATAGATTATTCTAGGAAAAAGCAAAAGGAGCTAGATGCAACAGGTGATCCGCTAAGCAAATATGATGGATATTTAATTACTTTTGAATATAATATCCAGGAGCTCCTAAGGCTTACAAAGCCGTTAAAAGTTTATCTACAAACGCAGGAAAGAAATAGATATTTTGATTTGGAGCCCGATCTTGAAAAAATTAGAAGGTATACTGCACGGCAGGTCTCATTAAATAGCATGATAAGCAATAAGGTGAATGTTAATTATAAATATACTTTTAGTGAAGATCATAATCTTGTCTCTGGTAGAATTACAGAAAGTATGACACATGAGCTTTTGTTTAAAGTGCTAGTCGGAGTTGATTTAGGCTTTGATTTTAACATGGGTTACTCTGCAGGAAGAGATACAAGTCCTAACCAATCCTATGACGGGTTTTGGATCGGTGCTAGAACTTCGAAATCATTTTGATTTAGGTTTTGGGGGGTGAAATAATGACGAAGAACAAAAAAAACATTATCATAACATTAATGATCGGTATAATTGTGTGTCTGCTAGGCATTTCATGTTTAGCGAATGTTGAAGGAATTATAGTTGAGATTAAAGATACAAGTGGCAAAGTTGTTCAGACCTTATTTTCAAATGCGACTGGTTATTATGAATCGGAACTATTGCCTGCTGGTGAGTATACAATAACGATCTATCCTCAAAATACTACGCCAATTACCAAAACAGTTTTAGTCGATGGAAATGAAAATGTATGCAATTTTGAATTAGTTTCCGGTAGTATAGCTGGTGCTTTAGTACAGCTATATAAAGACGGCTCTAAAGAATTAGTAGCACAAATTACCACTAAAGAAGATGGCTCTTTTGAATTTGCTAATTTACCACTTGGAAAGTATCAAATGGTTATTAGCAAACAGGGGTATATTAGTAAAAGCATTTCAATCGAACTTACCGAAGAAAAAACTTTTGAGTGTTTTGAGTCATTAGAACGCGAAGTTGATAAGGGGCTACCCCTGGGAAGCCCATATGAAATTCTTCAACAAGACAGTGAAGCGCTAATTTGGCTAGCAAAATTTGTTGAAAGCGGACTAGCTCCTGGATTTCCTTATGAATTAAACCCGGAAAGAGATTCGATTTCACGACTTGATGCTGCAGTTGTTTTGGCTCGGGTACTAGGATCTTTGGAAAGCAAACCAATAGCCTTATCTGCCGAAGAGAAAAAAGCTATAGGTGTACTAGAAGATCAATTCCATCAGGAATTAAGACTGATCGGCGCTTTTGGTGTTTCCGATGAAACAGAGAAAATGGTACTTAGTACAAAACTTAGTCTTTATCAAATAGAACGGGAAAAAGAAGAATTAGTAAAAAAACAGCGAGAGCTTGCCAATAGACTCGGAACTACTTCTGTGGTAAGGATCAAATCTATTGGTAATTATGAATGCATTTACGATGAAAACCAAGATACATCAAAACTGTTAGATGTAACAGTAAGACCAGAATTATTGGTTCAATCAGAACCATCCCCGTCTTTAAATATCGTAGCTGTTTTGCGCTCATTTTATAATTTCGCCGGGACAAGGGGATTGAGTTGGAGACGTTTTTCCGTTAATTATCAGGAAGGTAATACAGCAATAACATTTGGTGATTTTGAGGCAAAACTAACCCCTTATACTTTTTGGAGTTATAATCCGACACCCATACACCCATATGAATCGGAACTAGAGAGTTTCCCAAGGAAAATACAACTATTAGAACACGGCCTTTACAATCATTTTTGGACGTTAAGAGGCTTTAAAACATCATTACAGAAAGGTCCCCTAGCTGTGCAAATTTTCGGTGCACCTACTTTGGGTAAGACGAGTGCAGCTAATGGTCAGTTCGTATCCGCATTAAATTCTGATTTGAAGTTTGGAAATACAGTTTTGGGCTTGTATGGAGTTTCAATATTTGATGATAAGTTATCAACTGAACCAGAAAAGGGTTCAATGAGCAACACAGTCATCTCGTTAGTTGCAAATTATCAAGCAAATATATTAGGTAAAATGCTGTCTTTAGGTTTAGAATCTGCATTTAGCAAATATCAAGAGCAACAGGATGCGGAGCTAGAGAAAGCCACGGCTCTTTGTGTTTCTCTAGATAGTGGAAATTTCAATTTCAAATTGATAAATAATCCCAAAGGCTTTTATGCTCTGCTTGCGCAAAGTATCGGAGCATCAGGCAATCTCCATGATTTTTATACTATAGGCGGCGAGCTTGATAATTTAGTACCTGAAGCTTTTACGCTAGGTCAGGCCACTCCAAATAGAAAAGGTTGGATATTAGGGAGTAATTTTGAAAAAGAAGGGATATTTGGCGGCGAGTATCTATTTAGCCTTGCTAGCGCCAGTGAAAATGAGGCTACAAATCTCATTGTGGGATTACAAAGCTTTAAAACTTTGAACTTTGGGTTCTCAAAACCGTTCAAGTCATTCCTTATATTTAAGTATCCAACCAAAGTAGGTCTTGGTGGGGAAATAATAGAAAGTAGGAGCGAAGAGTTAATCAAGAGACATATAAATTATGGAGCAAACCTAAAAGTCAAACCAAACCAAGATCTATCAGTTTTAGCATCGTATTCTCTAGAAAAAACAGATGGGGTTCAAAATCGGAGCCAAGCTAAGTTAGGTGTCCAATATAAGCTTGGGGGACCATTTTCGATTTTAAGCTGGTATAGTAGGATATCTGATAGTAAACAAAGCGAACAAGTGAATTTTATATTGGACTATGAGTTTTGAGGTGGTCAGCAATGAGAAGAAATTGCTACATATTGTTATATCTTTTTGTGCTAAATGCAGTTCTAGCTGTCAATGCCGCAGATCCTCCTGATTGGTTACAAGAAATTTCCGCAAGAGATAATGTTTCTTATGTAGTTTGGACACAAGATCCTTGGGCCCCAATTTTTAGAGATGGCGAACCCATGCCAAATAATCCCGAACAGATAAAATATACAATTAAATTACAAGGATGTACAAATCAATATATTAGCGGTCTCTTTTTAATTTCTTCGCTTAGGGATGGCTACCAAAATTTAAAGTTCCAATTACCAAGCCAGCTTCTTGATAAGACTAATACTCCCCGGCCCGATCGATTTCAATTGCGCATAGGGGGAGCTATTCGGAGTAGAAAGCATGGAGTAACAATAGGACCCCTCTTTGCTGTAGGTGATTTCCCCGATGAAGATATATTTGATTATGTACCTAACTATGAAAGTATCAAGGAATTTCCAAACGTTGAGTTGGCATCTTATGAAACGATCCCATTTTGGTTTACAATAGATGCCACCGATCTAGAACCTGGTCTTTATACGTCCACTGTCGTGATCGAAGATGATAAGGGTCTAGAAAACATTAATATTGAAATAGAAATCCTTCCGATAAAAATTTCCAAAGAAAGTCCTTTAGGGGTCTTATATTGGGCTAGCATACCTAATAATGAACTTAAGGAAGCATACATGAAAGATTTGGTTTCCCACGGAGCTAATATATTCTTCGGCGATTTTAGTTTGGCTGATTTAGGTTCAAAGCTTACAATAATTGGGTCAGGTGCTTTTCATAGTAAAGCAATTGGTTGGCAATCAGCGGGCAATATGAAAAACCAACTTAAAAGAAGTCGAAGTTTTTTAGAACGAAAGCTAAAAGGTGCCGTATTGTATTATGTTAACCTTGCCAAAGAAGCAGGTTTAGATTATGATCAGTGGGCAATAGAGATTTATGATGAGCCTACAGATAGCACTTCTGAAGTACATGCGGAACTTGCCAAAATTATCAAAGAGGCAGACGAGAAGGTACAAATTTTTGCAAACCCTGCGGCTCATTGGGAGCGGAATTCTGTTACAATTGAAAAGACACTTAAGATATTAGAGCCATATGTTGATTTCTGGTTTCCTTTCAGCGGGAATTTAAATCGTACAGATGAGGACATAGTTGGTTATCTAAAAACACTTGGAAAACCTATAGGTTATTATAGTACTCCGGGTATTTTCAGTTCGAAAGATGAAAATGCTGCCTTCGGTTATTACCGTAAAGCAGCTATGATCGCCTATCATTATGATTTGGATGCTTTTGGTTTTTGGGCATATAACACCTATTATAGTAGTCCATGGGATGATTTTGATAGTATTCCTGGTGTAGATTGGCCTGATGCTGCGGTAGTTTATCCTGGACCAAAGGGCCCGATAACCACAAGAAACTGGGAAGCAGTCAGAGAAGGAATTCAAGATTATAAGTTGGTAGTAGTTTTGGAGGAACTAATTGAGAAAGCCAAAGCAGCTAACCTTACTGTTACAGCTTCAGAAGAAGTTTTAGTGGAGATTGCAGAGCAGTTCTTCCAAGGAGATGATTTGGCGATACTAAATAATGCTAGAACAAGGCTGTTCGACGAGATTCTCAAGCTGCAGTCTCTATTAAGTGCTAATTAATAATTAGACACGTACTGAATAGAACACGACAGTCAAAAGTTCTCAATGATAAATAAATAAAAAAGTAAC
>CALCRD010000293.1 GCA_937894355.1 uncultured Bacillus sp. | reverse complement strand
GACAGCACAGCACATAAGACGCGGGCATTCCGCGCTTTTAGCGAGGGTTGCGGCTTACTGGCTGAGCGGAAAGCTTCCAGTCCGAAGCAGAAATCAACTTGCAGAAACCCCTATAAACCTATTTTAACTTCCGAGCTTTTTCGGTGTTGGCAAAATGCCATTTCGTAATGGAGCGTAAAAATTCCTCGCCTTGTCCACGCCAAATACGGGCTGCTAAGACATCAACCTTGCTAGATGCACCTTTTTGTAACGCCACGCCAGCAAGCTCACTGAGTCGATCCATTTCTTTTAAGAATGCTGCACGCGCCAAAATGGAAGCGGTGGCAACGGAAACATGTAATTGTTCTGCTTTCGTTGAAAATAGGACGCCATCTCGGACAATTTCACGCTCATTTTTTAAATAATTATAATATACCCCGCGTTCTGCAAACTGATCAATTAAAATATGTGCAGGTTTTTCGGGCGCCATTTTCGCTAATGTATGTCCAAGTGCCTTATTATGCATCATCGCTTTCATTTTGCCTTGTGAATAGCCTTTTGCTTGTAAAGCATTATATTTTTCATTGTGCAATACGAGTACGCTATGAATACATGCCGCACGTAAATCAGGGGCAATTTTTCGCATATAGTCATCCGTAAGCATTTTAGAATCTTTCACGCCAAGTTCATTAATCAATTCTATTTTTGAAGAAGGAACGTAAACGGCTGCCACTGTTATCGGTCCGAAATAATCGCCAGTTCCTGTTTCGTCAGAGCCTAACACAGACATGGCGGCAAAACCTTCAGGAAGTGTATCTCCTTTTGCACCAACAGTTGAAGCCTTTTGCGTAGCTGATGCCCCAGAGCTTCCCCATCGTGCGGCTTCTCGCTCAGCACCGCCTCCTTGAAACATACATTTTCCTGATTTATACATCGTAATGGCTGTATCAGGCAGTTTTGCAGCGAACACAACACCAGGTGCTTTTCGCTCCACATAATAATTTGCGTAGTAGGACATTACCTCTTTTTGTGCAGTTGTTGAAATTAAAAGTACAATATTTGACATTAAACCGTTCCTTTCTATCCTCATTGTTCACAATTTTATACCTTTCATGGTATGATAATATATAGCTTTTTTGTATGGACGTTGCTCATAACGAATAACACCGTGAGCAAAAAGATTTTACTGGAGGGTGCGACTATGGAAAATCAAGAAAAGAATAAAATTTCTGTGGAAATATATGGTCATACATATAAAATGGTCGGCTCCGAATCCATTGGACATATGCGACTTGTCGCTTCTATTGTTGATGACCGTATGCGCGAAATGAATTTACATAATCCCTCACTTGATAGCACAAAGCTTGCCGTCCTTACAGCCGTAAATACGGTGCACGATTATTTACTCTTAAAAGAGCAAATAGAATTACTAGAAGAAGAATTGAAAAAATTAAAGGGTTGAAGTAAATGCTAGATTTAATTATATTAGTAGTTCTATTAGGTGGACTGCTAGTGGGGGCAAAACGTGGCTTCATTGTACAAATGATGCATATAGTTAGCTTTGTTGTTGCCCTAATTGTTGCGTATATTTATTATAAGCCATTAGCACAGAAATTTGTGTTTTGGGTGCCATATCCAGGTGTTACAGATTCGGGAAGCCTTGGAGTTGTCATTGACAGCTTAGATTTAGACCGAACATTTTATCGTGTCATTGCGTTTGCGGTTATTTTCTTTGCAGTAAAGATTGCCTTGCAAATTGTGGCATCCATCTTTGATTTCATTGCTTATTTACCAGTGTTAAGTACGGTCAACCGCTGGCTTGGTGCACTGCTTGGCATGATTGAGAATTATTTAATTTTATTTATTGTATTGTATGTTTTGGCATTAGTACCGATTGATTTTATTCAGAATTTAATGTCGAAGTCGTTCATATCAGGCCTTATTTTGGAACATACGCCGATTATTACAAAGATGTTCCAAAATTGGTGGTATATTTATCTCCATGCTTCCTAATAAAATTTGGCATCTACGCATGGAAAATTGAATGTAGTATTCACTCATTTGTCCGTAGAAATCTGCTAAATGGCGAAATTTCTGTTAAGGGCGTAGCTGTTTTGTGCACAAGCCGATTGTAAATTTTGTTGAATGTTGATTGCCTATCGCAATGTAAGCTAAAACAAAGTTGCGCAAAAGCCGTAATGAATAGGCAATAGTAAATGATGCACTTCTCTCGGACTAGAGGGAAGTGTTTTTACGATAGGGGGAATTCTAAATGAACAAAAAAACAATTATTCGTACATTAGAAAAAATTGCATTATATATGGAGTTACAAGGTGAAAATCCGTTCAAAGTATCCGCATTCCGCAAAGCTGCAGCAGCATTAGAAGGTGACGAGCGCTCGCTTAGTGAGATGGAGGATGTAACAAAGCTTAAAGGAATCGGTAAAGGCACCGCTGCTGTTATTGAAGACTTAATCGAGACAGGTGAATCGAGTCTGCTTAAAGAATTACAAGATATTGTCCCGAAAGGATTACTGCCATTACTGAAGTTACCAGGCTTAGGCGGCAAAAAGATTGCGAAGCTTCACCAAGAGCTAGGCATAGACTCTGCTGAAAGCTTACAAGCTGCATGTGAAGCGGGTAAAGTGCGCGAGCTAGCAGGCTTTGCCGCCAAAACAGAAGAAAAGATTTTAAAGGAACTTGCTAATTTTGCCAATCGTTCAGAACGTTTGCCAATTTGGCAACTTGAGCCTTTTATTTTGTTAATAGAGTATTTATCTATGAACAAATATCTAGTATAATGAATAAGAAGAATTTCTTATGAATGGTTAAATTGATTCGCATTTTTCAATCACACATTATTAAGAATAGATGGGAGAATAAAACATGGATATTATTATTAGGGAAAACTATGAACAAATGAGTCAATATGCAGCAGAGATCATTGCGGGTTATGTAAAATCAAAGCCGGACTGTGTACTTGGACTGGCGACTGGAGCAACACCCATCGGTACCTATAAGGAACTGATTAGAATGCACAGAGAGGGGCTTGATTTCTCGCAGGTCAGAACATTCAATCTTGATGAATACCTTGGAGTGGGAATTGATTTGGACAAGCCCTACAATATGGATCAAAGCTATGCCAGGTTTATGCATGAGGAACTATTCAAGCATATCAATATAAAAAAGGAAAATATCCATATACCCGATGGTCAAACGAAAGATCCGAAAAAGTTTTGTATGTGGTATGAAGAAGAAATCAAAAAGGCTGGGGGCATTGATTTGCAGCTTTTGGGGCTTGGCGGTGACGGACATTGGGGATTCAATGAACCCGGCTCATCCCTCGGATCAAGAACAAGAGTACAGGCATTGACAGAACAGACCCTAGATGACAATTATGTAGCTTTCTACAAAAAAGCGAATGTTGATCGAAGCCAAATGCCCCATTTTGCCATCACAATGGGTATTGGAACAATACTGGATGCAAAGAATATTTTAATGATTGTAAATGGCTCCAAGAAAGCTGATACCGTTTCTAAATGTCTAGAAGGGCCTATTACATCGCAGATTACTGCATCGGCCATACAACTTCACAGTGGAGACATCTCGGTTGTGCTTGATGAAGCTGCTGCTTCTAAGTTGATTCGTTATGATCATTACAGGCATGTAGAAAAAATGAAAAGCCAATACGGATTATAAAACCAGAAAAACAGTTATGAATTGGGGTAGGATGATGGCATATTCATTTGGAACTCGTACAGGCCCTGATTCTATGATTATTAGAAAAATTCTTCCCTCTCATCGGTTGTATAAAACAGTTGCCTCATTTCTTTATCTTTTATTGCGTTATTAAATGCTAGGAGTTTCAAACTGGCTTTTTCCCTTTCAATTGACGCCTTTTCTTTTAAAGCAGCTAGTTTTTCCGGTATCCCACGATCAGCAACTTTATTTTTGATCTCAGAAAACAACGCAAAATTCCCGCATAGAAATTTTCCTTCATCCAGAACCTTTGATGCAATCATCGATTGAAAATCTTGAAACGCCAATTGTTTATCCACCTTGGAAATACCCTTGATGACATAGTCAATTTCTTCTTTAAAGCTTGGATTATTGAGCAAATAATATTTCCGTTCATAGATAGAGGAATCAAGACCTTTAATTATGCTTTCAGGCAGGTCTTTATAAACGATAACAATATCAAGATCCGATCCATTTACAATCTTGCCTGTTGAAAATTCAGGTCTGGGTTCAAGGTGTGCCATTTCATATGCCACATCTCCAGAAATCATGAAACAAACCTTTTCTTGAATCATTTGAGGATCATGCTGAGATTCAATAGTTTTTTCCATGATATCTCGCGCTAGTTCAAATTTGTTTGTACTGATTGTGATGATCGCTTGATGGAGCCTAGCTGCCTTGGAGTGCGCGGCCTCAGCCTGATTCACTAAACTGATAACCGTATAATTATAAAACTCTCTGATGATGGAGGGGGAAAGCCTTGCATACCCTTCAACATGTTTGTCTAGCCTTAAATACCTTGTTCCAATCGTTTTCGTAGCGATATCAGTACATTGATTACAATCTTTCCAAAGATTAAAGACATTCATAGCAGTTTTTTCGTGGATTTCTTTTCCGGTAAGAGGCCCATGAATTTTTAGCAAATTAATTAAATTATTCATCCGTCGATCCTCTCAATTATGATTATTTTAATAGTTGTTATTTCGAATTCTAAATTACCTTAATATCATACGTAATTTTATTTATAAATTCAACTTATATCACGAACTTTATTGAGGGAGGCGAGGTGATGACCTGCTCTCCGAAAAAGTAGTTCACCTATAATGAGAGAAATATGCTAGAATATTAAATATGGGGTGGATGATAAATGAAGGAAAGTAGGTATACGGAAGAGCAGGTTGCTTTTGGGTATCTATACAGATAAGGCCATCAAAGGTGGAACCGTAACAGAAGTATTGGACAAGCTCATGACTAGTCGCGGTTTGCCCCAAGGGATAAATTCGTGTCCTTTAATTCAAAAACAAGCAAAAGGTTTGCCACATCCAACGGGCTGTAATAACGATATCCCGAAACTGTGTTAACCTCTGATGGAGTAATCAGTTGCTTGCTCTCGTAGTGAAGGATAGTTCGGCGAGTAATACCAAAAGCGGCATGATTGTTACAGTGCTGTGGTGATTGGAAAACCAGCCTAAAGTAACTGATGCAAGCAACTTTGCAGATGTGGCAAGTGACAAATACTTTGCCGAGGTAGTGGCCTGGGCTGAGGAAAACGTTATCGTTAAGAGATATGATTCCGATACCTACGCTCCAATCGATAATACCACTCGTGAGCAGCTGGCAGCGATTTTGTACCGCTATGTAAGCTATAAGGGCTATGATGTTACTGCTGTTAATGATTTTTCAGCTTTTTCAGATGCGATGTCTGTTTCTGATTGGGCGCTTATAAGCATGAAGTGGGCTGTTGAGGAAGGGCTTATCACACGCATAACAAGTTCTACTCTCTCACCCGAAAGCAATGCCACAAGAGCGCAGGTAGCAGCCATGATGATGCGCTTTATAGAAAATATATAAAAATAACAAGGTCAATAGGAGAACACCCGAAGGTGTCCTTCTTTACTATTTTGAAGATATGCAGCTCAAGATTAAGCGGAAGCAACAATAGACAAATATAATTTATACTTTTCAGTGCTACTATATTTCTGGACTGCGGTGCTTTTCCAAAACATCTGCATATAAGTTCATTATAATAACAATATTTGAGTGTGCTAAATATTGGGATACCTATTTTGGTGTTGACCCTATTGCCGTCAATATGGTAGCCTATATGTATAGTGCAGATTGTGATAGCGTATTTGTTTATACCTTATTGTTTGACAACCTTTTTAAAATACTGCTTGAACATATTAATATTAAATTATTACTTTAATAAGAAATTTACACTATAATAATTTCTGCTTACATTTTAATAGAAAATTATGATAAAATAATAATACAACGTGTAGTTTTGACAAACGTAATTCCAGTTGTCGAAGCCACACTTTTTTATTTTATAAATTTTTAGTTGAAGGTCAGTTTTAAGTAAGGCTTACTTGACTATATTTGTTTTCCTAAACAGAGGTGAATTTTGCTTAGTGAATTACGCAGGATATTACTAAAAAACTTTACTTGAGAACCTTTAGATGTATATGATACGGGGGTGATGAAGATGAATCTAGCGCGGTATTCTAATAAAAATATCTTTGATA
>CALCRD010000292.1 GCA_937894355.1 uncultured Bacillus sp. | reverse complement strand
TCGTTGCCTTTTTGCCCTCCCGTGTCCGAAGATGCACTGACTTCAGACTCAATCGTTGCCTTTTTGCCCTCCCGTGTCCGAAGATACACAAACTTCGGACTCAATCGTCGCCTTTTTGCCTGCTCGTGTCCGAAGATACACAAACTTCGGACTCATTCGTTGCCTTTTTGCCCTCCCGTGTCCGAAGATACACAAACTTCGGACTCATTCGTCGCTTTTTTGCCTGCCCATGTCCGAAGTTCCCTAAACTTCGGACTCAATCATTACCTTTTTGCCTGCCCGTGTCTGAAGTTGCACAAACTTCGGACTCAACTCGTTGATAAATCCACTAAAAAGGGGTACAAAAATCATTACGATTTTTGTACCCTTTTACTGTAGCGATTTGTTGTTTTGTACCGTTAAAGAAAAACCCTAATAAATCCGTGAGTCCATTTCTTTAATTGTCGGAAGCTTCTTATCCTCTTTTCTTCTCGTGTACTATAGCATTTGCAATACTGGCAATTAGGCCGCCCCATATAACTACCATACCAATAACCATCATTGTGATTGCACTTCCAGTCATGACTAAACGACCTCCTCTTCCCGCTCTTCTTCACTTTTTATCTCAATATTTTTCCCCCACTTTATCGTTGAGAAAATAATACCAATCACAAGAGCTGCAATTGCAACTGCCCATCCAGAATATACTAAAAAGCTAGTCGGGTATCCTTCATAGTTTTCTTTCAAATTCGTTATGAAGTTTTGGAGTACCATATAGCCAATGACGGCGGGTGAAATAATTCCTAGACATACTTTCCACCATCCACCAATGATTATATCCGATATACCGTTGGCATGTTCTTGCAAGGATTTCAATTTCTTCAGAACCCAAACCATCACAACAACTTCAAGAAGACCTGCTAAAACGACTCCAAATTGATTAATAAAATAATCCATTGCATCAAGGAAGTATAAACCACTTCTTGTAGCAAATAGTATAGAAATAAGTGCTGATAATCCACCACCTATTAATAATGACTTTGTTCTTGAAACATTGAATTTATCTTGTACAGCAGCCACATACGTTTCTACTATCGATATCATCGAAGTAAATCCTGCTAAGAACAAACAGCCAAAAAACAGGAAGCCGAATAAACCATTAAACGCTGGAAACTCATTTATTATTTGCGGGAATACAACAAAAGCTAATCCAACACCTGCAGATACAACTTCATTAATTGGAACACCCTGTTGCTGGGCCATAAAGCCTAATGCGGCAAAAACACCAATCCCGGCAAGTAATTCAAAACCAGAGTTTGCAAAACCAGCAATAAACGCATTGTTTGTTAAATCTGTTTTCTTAGGTAAATAACTAGAATAAGTTACCATAATAGCAAAACCAATTGATAAGCTAAAGAAAATTTGCCCATATGCCGCTACCCAAACCTTTGGACTAGCAATTTTACTCCAATCAGGTTTGAAAAATGCTTCCAATCCTTGAACTGCTCCATCTAAACTTAATGCTCTAAAAACGATAATTAAGAACATGATCATTAAAGCTGGTAACATAATCCGATTCGCTTTTTCGATTCCCTTCTTAACACCTTTAAATAAAACACCTAAAGTAATTAACCAGACCAATACTAAAGGAATCAATACTCCAGGAACTAAACCGCCAATTTCACCAGGAGTGTCGGCCAATTTTAAATAATCTCCAAAAAGGAAGCTGCCAGGATCGTCCCCCCATTTAAGGTTGAAAGAAAAACCTGCATAGGAAACAGACCAGGCAATAATTACGGAATAGTAAGTTGATATAACAAAAGCTATCGCCACCTGCCACCAACCAAGCCACTCAAACTTTTTACTTAAACGGGCAAAAGTTAATGGTGCTGACCCTCGATATTTGTGACCCATGGTGAACTCCAAAATTAACAACGGAATTCCTGCTGTTAATAAAGCAAATAGATATGGTAAGAAGAATGCCCCACCACCATTTTCATAGGCAACGGCAGGAAATCTCCAAATATTCCCCAAACCAACTGCTGAACCAATTGCTGCGAAAACAAAACCAGACCTCGTGCCCCACTGCGGACGATTTTCCATGAATGACCTACCCCCAATTATTTCCTGGATTAAATTTCTGGTTGCCCTCTAGAATTTTTTATCAATTCTGACTATTTAACTTAAACTTGAATTTAGTATACCGATTATTGATATTTCTGTAAATATTAAATTATTAGGATATAGTATTTTTATACATAGTTTCACAAATTAGACACAGTAATAATGTTATTCACCACAAATCATACACTTGTTTTATTATATAAATATAATAAATACTCATTTTGAATATTTTGTAAAGATTATTTCCCCACAGTAACCCATCTTTCCAAAACCTATCTATTCACCCCCCCAGTTATTTACTAGGAATCTCAATAGAAGGTACTGTACCACCTCCTCCATTGTTATAAAATTGCGGTACGTCACCTTCCATTACATATATGGCAACGGGTATATCTTCGGTGATCGTGGTAACCGATGTGGCAAATGGGATAATGATTTGAACATTGACTGTGATATGAATGTAAACTTGTATAACAGCATTGTTGATACCAAAGTCTTTGATACTCGCTTTAACATCTGAACGAACATCACCAATAGGTGTGAACCTAATCGGTATTCGCGGTCCCAAATTCCCTAATAGAGCATTGTTAGTTGCTTGGCCAAGCGGAACGTAATAAACAATTCCTTCCTCATCTTTTTTTTCCGTCTCTATATCGATATCAGTAAGCAGCTCAAGTTCAGTTAAATTACCCCTTTCTGCTTCCTTAATATTTTTTTGCACTAAAGTCGTTGTTTCCGCCTTTACTCGATTAACGATTTCCGCATTGAATTTTACACTAGAAGATTTTTTTCCATCGGTTTCTTCAATAATTTTATCTAAATTCATTTCATTGGCGATTTTTTTATTAATCGCATTACTGATTACAAGTGTGGCAATCTTTCGAGTTTGTGATTCGGCATAGTCGGTTAATGTTGGCTTTAACCCCTTATTTACTAACCATAGACCTGTCGCCGTTGAAAAGGTAAAGAATACAAAGGTTAGCAAAAAGACGTAACGAAAAGGTAACGGCCCTTTTCTCGGGAAGCGACCACGTAATCTTCGCAAAATAAAATCCCCCCTTACATGCTATATTTATGCAGGTAAGGAGGGAACTAGCGCAACAATTTAAATTTTATATCTAACAAACTCTTTGATGATAACTGCTAACCCTAAAACAAGCTTAGGTTGAGTTACAATCGGACCCATGAAAATAACAATTTCAGATTACAACATTCTGAGAAGTGCTTCTTTTCCAATCATTCCTTTATAAATGCCTAGCTCTTCAGCTTGAACGGTAACAGATTCAAGTGGGGCCTCTAGAAGTTCAACAATCGTTTTTACACCTACAGCCCGACCCGCTATAATTTTTCTGTCCTTTAGCCGCTCATTAAGCAATCCAACATCAAGAGCGCCACACATTATATATCCTTTATCACTGGTGACTACCAGCAGATTAGTTTTTGGAAGTTTCACTGTAACACTTAAAAAAGTATGGCCATTAATTTCAACAGGTGACAATTCTATCAATTTTCACACTCCTTTCTACCACATTTTATGTAGCAGAAGGAAAAGCGTGTCTTAATTAATATTAATAGGCTTTTAAGAATGTATTTCCTTTAATTTCCATTCAAGCAGATCTCTCATGAACTCTGGCAAAAAATATTCTTTCGTTTCAGCATTGGCTATCTCAGGAAAAAACTTTCCGAATGTAAACATATCTGGAATGGCTACCTTGTATTTTTTTACAGAAATAATTTTTTCAATCCCAATAAAAACTTCAGTTTCCTGGTCACTTTCGCCAATTGTGATGCCGCTATAAATAAAGGTACCCATCACCTTGCCACGGAATCCCAAACCCCAGACTGGAAAATTAGGCCAGCGATCTTCCATCGTTTTCAATAGCACAGATTTCAATTCAGTGCCTGGAAGCTCCACTACACAAGGATTAATTGGATGTGGGCAAATTTCCAGCAAATCGTAACGTGTTACAATTCCTGTTTTTAATCCATCTAGCAAAAGTCCAGCATTTAAAAATGCACAATCTGCTTCGCACCATTCATGTAGCGCCTCACACAACATCGAAGGCAGAGTAGATGTTTCGATTAGATCACTTATAATATCTTCCGGTAAACTAACGACTTTTTCATTTAAAAGCCGCTTCCCTTCGTTGAAAAATTGGACCACAATTTCTTGTTCATCTGCAACGGGAGATAGTTCATCTGTTTCGTATAACGTTGCTTTTCTATTTGTTATTTTGTGTTCATTTACTTCTAAAATTAAATGCCCAATATACTGACCATATTTCCCGGCAGCACAAAGAATGCTATTGTTTATCATCTTTCCTTCTGGAAAAACGTGATGGGTGTGAGCCCCTAAAATGACATCAATCTCCGGGAAATCCTCAGCAATCTTTTCATCCTCAAAAATACCCAAATGTGACAGTAAAACGATGATATCGGTTTGGTCCTTTAACTCGTCAATTTGCTTTCTCAGTTCGATAAATGGATTGGTAAGCTTCCAGCCCAATAAATGATAAAGATGCTCATAATGGACGGTTAGACCTATTACACCGATTCGAGTTCCATTTTTGGTTGTGAAGGTTGTATGCGGTTGCACCCAATTTGGTCGACTACCATCCTCGTAATAAAGGTTAGCTACCAATACTGGGTAGACAGCCTGTTCGTACATTTGATCTAAATCTGCTAAGGGGAAGGTGATTCCCTCGTTATTTCCAATTGTTACAGCGGAATAGTCTGCCTTATTTAAAAGTTCAGCATTTCCTTTTCCTTTCGTTCCGTCAGAAAACGGATGAAATCGGTCAACATGGTCACCGATATCAAACAAAAATACTTCATCACCAGCTTCTTTATGGTTATGTTTCTGTTCTTGTAAAAAAGAATCTATTCTTGGCCATTGCTCAAAATGACTATGTAAATCATTCGTATGATATATATGGATTGTTTCCAAAACTCCACCATTCCTTTTTATCGCTTATATTAGATTATGCAACCTAATACAATCATGATAGCATATCGCTTGATTGAAAAA
>CALCRD010000291.1 GCA_937894355.1 uncultured Bacillus sp. | reverse complement strand
TTGAAACCCAAATTCCCTGTTGAAAACACGCCCACACAAACCAATATCCAAAATTTGAAACCCAAATTCCCTGTTGAAAACACGCCCACACAAACCAATATCCAAAATTGAAACCCAAATTCCCTGTTGAAAACACGCCCGCACAAACCAATATCCAAAATTGAAACCCAAATTCCTGTAAAAAACATGCCCAAACCATCGTTATTTGAAAAATTTCCCTGTATCACTTGTCCTGTTTGCATATTTCGTGCATAATCCCGTCCCCGAACTAATAAACTGTTACAAACCTTACAAAGGAAGTGTCTGAGGTGAGGAATCGTTTGCAGCCAGCGATATTAGTTGAAGACTAGATTATACTTTGCAAGATCAGAGAGTATATTCTTTCTGCCGCATAACCAAAGCCGGGGATACAGCTTATAAATAGATACAAAATTATTTCGTGCGGATGACAGCATTAACACAAAGCGAAAAGCGGATCTCATTTCACACTTCTCACATCCAATTTGGGGAGGGCGAGTGGTGTGCACGATTACATCAAAGAGAGAACTATCAAGATTGGAAAGTATATCGTGGAGACGAGAAAAACTGTTCGCGTTATAGCGAAAGAGTTTGGCGTATCCAAAAGTACAGTCCATAAAGACCTGACAGAAAGACTACCAGAGATAAATCCCGATTTGGCAAACGAAGTAAAAGAAATATTAGATTATCATAAATCAATTCGACACCTACGCGGAGGAGAAGCGACAAAGTTAAAATACAGAAAAGAAGAAGTAGAAGAAGAAGCTATCCAACAAAAAGTCTGAATTTTCAGACCATAAAAGCCCAAGCCAAAACTGAAAAGACCTTTGTAACCGGTAACAAAATGTAAGGTGATAAATCCAAAAAGAAAGGTTCAATCCAATCGAAAGATGGACCTGAACCTTTCCTTTAATATCGTGTTAATAACTAAGCCCATTTCCATTTTACTTTTTGAACTCTACAATCACCCAAACCCACCGCAATATAAAAGTGTCGCCTCCAAAATTAAAGGTACAAAAAACCCACTGCAATCCAAAAATTTTCGCTTCCACAATCAAACGAATCCAAACCCACGGTATTCCAAAAGTGGCACCTCCAAAATAAACGCACACAAAAACCCACCCCATCCAAAACACAAATCCCCACAACCGTCAACCGAAAATTATTCGACAAACATCACAATAAATAGGCAACTCAGAATAATTAAAAACCTAGTATTTAGACAGACTTTTTAATACTGTAAAAAAAATCCTTCCACTTTTGACAAAATTCCGCAAAAAAAGTCATTAATTTTCAAAAAAGATTTTCTTTTATTTTGGTGAATGTGCTAAAATAAACAATTAGGATAGACTATGATCGTCGAAAAACAGTAAAGGCAGGTTTTTAGTTGGTTTAAGCTGGAACTGGCCAATTGTTTCAAGGAGGAACGAAAGATAATGTTTGCTAGGGATATTGGGATTGACTTAGGAACGGCAAACGTGCTAATCCATGTTAAAGGCCGTGGAATTGTATTGAACGAACCGTCAGTGGTTGCGATTGATAGGAGCAGTAATAAAGTTTTAGCAGTAGGCGAAGAAGCCAGACGAATGGTTGGTCGGACTCCGGGAAACA
Organism: uncultured Bacillus sp.; assembly: GCA_937894355.1. Lineage (GTDB taxonomy): Bacteria > Bacillota > Bacilli > Bacillales > Cytobacillaceae > Bacillus_BU. Next base: position 3,501 of record CALCRD010000291.1, on the reverse strand, counting down.
TTGTCGCAATTCGTCCGTTAAAAGATGGTGTTATAGCTGATTTCGATGTTACAGAAGCAATGCTTAAACACTTTATCAACAAATTAAATGTAAAAGGTTTTCTGTCTAAGCCGCGCATTCTAATCTGTTGTCCAACTAATATTACCAGCGTTGAGCAAAAAGCAATCAAAGAAGCTGCTGAAAAAAGCGGCGGTAAAAAAGTGTATTTAGAAGAAGAGCCAAAAGTTGCTGCCATCGGAGCTGGAATGGATATTTTCCAACCAAGTGGTAACATGGTTGTCGACATCGGTGGAGGAACTACTGATATCGCCGTATTATCAATGGGAGATATCGTTACCTCATCATCGATTAAAATGGCCGGTGACAATTTTGACAATGAAATCCTGCAATACATCAAACGAGAATATAAATTATTGATTGGTGAACGTACTTCAGAAAACATTAAAATCAATATTGGTACTGTTTTCCCAGGCTCTCGCCATGAAGAAATGGATATTCGCGGTCGTGACATGGTTTCAGGACTTCCACGTACAATTACTGTTCGTTCGGAAGAAATTGAACATGCCCTTCGTGAATCTGTAGCTGTCATTGTACAAGCTGCAAAAGGCGTTCTTGAAAGAACTCCACCAGAACTATCTGCGGACATCATCGATCGCGGCGTTATTCTTACAGGTGGTGGAGCACTACTTCACGGCATCGACATGCTCCTTGCTGAAGAACTAAAAGTTCCCGTCCTAGTTGCCGAAAATCCAATGGATTGCGTGGCAATCGGAACAGGAATCATGCTAGATAACATCGACCGAATCCCAACTCGGAAATTCGGATACTAAAACACAACCTTACGTCCGATAGTTTATGGCTTTGCCCTGCGCAAAGCCAATAAACATCGGATTTTTTACAATCTTATACAAAAACTAATGTTTCTTTAGTGAATTTTTTTTATAATAAGATATACTAACAAATAATCAAGGGCAATATTCGTTAAAGGGGTATAAATCAATGGCCACAAATGACACGACCGAGGATACAGCCTCAAACGTACAAGTGAAAACAAAATCTCCTGATTCAAAGGCTAATTTGGATAAAATTCAGAGGTTGGAATCAGCGGAGCCAGATACAAAAGACATGCTAAAAAAAGCATTCGCCGAAGCCAGAGAAAAGCAATCCGTACAAACCTCAGCCGAAGAGAATGAACAAGCTGTTCAATCAAATGAACCACTAACTCGAAATGAGCTAAAACAGAAACGCCTCGAAGAAAAACAAGCAAAAAAACAGGAAAAAGCCCAAAAACGCATCCAAGCCAAAAATTCCGAAGCGCCAGAAACTGACAGCGACGCCGAAACCAAAGTTACCGGTAAGAACAAAAAACGTGTTCGTGTCCGTCTAATTCCAATCTGGCTGCGCTTAGTCATTATTTTTCTATTATTAGTCTTTTGTCTAACAGCCGGAGTAATGGTTGGCTATGGCGTCATCGGCGATGGCGACCCATTCGACGCCCTAAAACAATCAACGTGGACTCATATCATCGACATCATCAACAAACAAGAATAATTGCCGGAAGGGAGAGCTAGATGCCCTTCCTTTTTTACTTTTTAAGGAGCTATTGGTAGGTCATCTCCTAGCTCGGGTGAGGATTATATGAGTGACTTTATTCACTTGGGGCGATAAAACTTAAAAAATCGGCGATAAACTTCGAAAAATCGGCGATAAATCAATAAAAATCGGCGATAAATCAATAAAAATCGGCGATAAAACTCAAAAATGGGCACAGACATCAAACGTAACATAGGAAAAAACTTTAAAAAGTTACCTAACTCACTGGAATTCATCCAGAACCAGCTAAGAAGGAACCATTTTCAATCTTGTGGATACTTGAGAAATTTTTTAGTACAATGGTATAAGCACCAAATATTAAGAGGAGGTCACAAAACATGTTCGATATTGACCAAATAAAAGAAATCCTTCCCCACCGCTATCCATTTTTACTCGTAGATAGAATTTTAGAAGTAGAAGACGGCCAAAAAGCTGTTGGAATTAAAAACGTAACAGCCAATGAGGAATTTTTTAACGGCCATTTCCCAGACTTTCCAGTAATGCCGGGCGTTTTAATCGTGGAAGCACTTGCCCAAGTAGGCGCATTCGCCATGCTTAAAAAGGAAGAAAATCGCGGTCGCATAGCTTTCTTTGGTGGCATCGATAATTGTCGCTTCAAACGTCAAGTAAGACCAGGCGATCAACTTCGCCTTGAAATAGAAATGACGCGTGTTCGTGGCGCAATCGGCAAAGGTAAAGGCATCGCAACCGTTGATGGCGAAGTAGCCTGTGAACTCGAAATGACCTTCGCTCTAGGTCCAAAAAAAGACTAGTCAAAAACTGGCTAAATCCCAGTACTTAGCAATAAGCTACCTAAGCACAACGGGTAGCTTATTTTTTTTAGTTGGCGACTTTGTTCACTGGAGGATAAAAGTGGAAAAACCGCAGATAACCGCCAAATAATCCCAGATAAAACCCACTCCTACCATCCTCAAGCCAAACTGCATTTATTACCTAATTTTCACAGCAAGTTTTCAAATTTTAGTGGGCAACATAACAGCAGACCCGAGCATAGGTCAAAATTTTGAACAACCAGAAAGGGGCATACCAGATGAAGAAAAAACTGTTAATGCTAATTGGAGGATCTTTTTTGTCTGCCTTCCTACTAGTCGGATGTAACACGGACGATGACCAAGAACCACCACCACAAGATGATAATATTGAAACACCTGCAGACGTTAATGACGATGACAATGGTGCGAACATCAAAAATTTCAATCGCGATAATGACAATAACGATCTTGATAACCGCATCTTGGACCGCGACCGTAACGACAATGGCATCCTCGACCGCGACCGTAACAACGGTATACTTGATCGTGATGGCATGAACAATAACAATAATCGCATTAACGATCGAAATACAAGAAATGATAACGACGCAGTCAGAGATCGAAATACCCCAGGGGAAGACCTAATCGAAGACCGCAATGACGCTTTAGACCGTAATAATAAAGATAAGTAAAAAGAAGGCTGCCCCTTAACCTAGCGCTAAGGAGCGGCCTTTTTTTGCGTAATTCGAATCAAACCATCTTCCCCAAACCCCGTTTCCTATTTCCCGCCGCCCAGAAAACTCTTACTCTTCAATCTAGCCCTAAACTCTTCCAGCAGCTTGTCACCACCCAATCCCTGTTCTAACAACTCCTTTAACAACCCTTCCGCGAAATTTCGCCGCGAATTCGGTTTTAAAGAACCCTGAAGCATAATACTGGCATTATCATTCAACCTTTTAGCCAGCCGAACTTTTACCCGGAACGTCGCTGGGTCATTATCGTGCTTACTAATTACCACCTGCACAACAAACTCTCGGTCGGCTTGCAGTTTTTTTTCAAAAAAATCGAGAAACTTCGCCTTCGTATACACCTCAACCAGCCACGTACCCTTGTCATCCTCCTTATTAATAATCAA
>CALCRD010000290.1 GCA_937894355.1 uncultured Bacillus sp. | reverse complement strand
AATTGGTATAGTAAGAGGCCAAACAGGCGATTGATCCACATAAATTGGCAAACCTCTAGCAGTGCGGGTTTACTGCTGGTTAAACTGTAATAAATGAGAATAGACAGCGATAAAATTGAGAATTGTGGTGAACATGATGAGAATGGTCGATTTAATTGAGAAAAAACGAGATGGTCTGGAGCTGTCAAAACCAGAAATCAATTTTATTATTAATGGCTTTACGGAAGGGGCAATCCCTGATTATCAGATGAGCGCTTTAACAATGGCCATATTTTTTCAAGGAATGACCGAAGCTGAACGTGCGAACTTAACGATGGCGATGGTTGAATCGGGTGATCAAATAAGTCTATCAGAAATAGAAGGAATAAAGGTTGATAAGCATTCAACCGGTGGTGTAGGTGATACGACGACATTAGTCCTAGGACCTCTTGTCGCTGCGGTGGGTGTTCCGGTGGCTAAAATGTCTGGTCGAGGTTTAGGACATACGGGTGGGACGATTGACAAGCTTGAGTCGGTAGCTGGCTTTCATGTTGAAATTAGGAACGATGAATTCATTGAACTCGTTAATAAGAATAAACTTGCGGTGATTGGCCAAAGCGGCAACCTGACTCCTGCAGATAAGAAGCTATATGCCCTACGAGATGTGACGGCTACTGTAAACAGCATCCCGCTGATTGCTAGTTCGATTATGAGTAAGAAGATCGCTGCAGGTGCCGATTGTATTGTATTAGATGTAAAAACTGGCGCTGGTGCATTTATGAAAACTTTAGAGGATTCACGTAATCTTGCTAAGGCAATGGTCAGTATCGGAAATAATGTTGGTCGAAAAACGATGGCAATTATTTCAGATATGAGCCAACCACTAGGCTTTGCCATTGGTAACGCACTTGAGGTAAAAGAAGCGATTGACACCTTAAAAGGTCAAGGCCCGGACGATTTAACCGAACTTTGTTTAACATTAGGAAGCAATATGGTCTATCTTGCTGAAAAAGCAGCCAGCTTGGACGAAGCACGAAAGCTGCTTGAAGGGGCCATTCGTGATGGCTCAGCTCTTGAAGCCATGAAGTTATTTCTTACCTCGCAGGGCGGGGACGGTTCTGTGGTTGAGGACCCAGCAAAACTTCCACAAGCAAGCTATACTTACGAGTTACCAGCTAAGGAAGACGGCTTTGTAGCAGAAATTGTTGCTGATGCTGTGGGACTGGCTGCGATGTTACTTGGAGCAGGTCGGGCAACTAAGGAATCTAAAATTGATTTAGCTGTTGGACTTGTTTTAAGGAAAAAAATTGGTGATGGAGTCAAAAAAGGTGAATCTCTAGTCACCATCCACAGCAATTCTGCAAACGTTGATGAATGTATTGAAATGCTCTACGAGAACATCAAGCTATCTGCTGTGGAAGTTAGGGCACCTAAATTGATTTATGAACAAATAATGGAATAAGCAAGACAAGCGGATTCTTCAATTATCTGTTAAGAAGAGAAGTAAACACCAAGTCATAGCGGCTGGGTGTTTTTTTTTGCCTAAATGGTAATAATCTATGAAAAAATTTCCATTACAAGTAAATGTTTGTATAAAAAGAGTTTAAATGGAAAAAATGAAGGCTATTAAGAATGGGAGGTTTATGGTTATGAAACGATTTTTCTCAACAATAATAACGACATTGCTTATGTTTACATTCGTAATACCTTCAGCTTATGCAGAAGAAAAAGGAGCAGAAAAGGATGGGGATCAGAAAAAAAGTTCAAAGCTAGTTGATAATGTTAGGTCAGCTATTCTTATTGAACGAGATACAGGCTCAATTCTTTTTGAAAAAAATAGTGGTGAGGAACTGCCACCAGCAAGTATGACCAAAGTAATGACCATGCTACTTATTATGGAGGCTCTCGATGAAGGAAAGTTAGATTGGAATGAAAAAATTCGCACAAGTGAATATGCTGCCTCAATGGGTGGATCGCAAATATTCTTAGAGCCTGGGGAAGAAATGACCACGGAACAAATGATGAAAGGAATTGCGATTGGCTCTGGAAATGATGCCTCTGTAGCCATGGCAGAGAGAATTGCTGGTTCTGAAGAAGGATTTGTAGAAATGATGAATGCAAAGGCTAAGGAATTAGGTCTGAAAAACACCAAATTCCAGAATACTACAGGACTACCTGAAAAGGATCACTATAGTACTGCGCATGACATGGCCATGATGGCAAAGGAACTTTTAAAATATCAAGATATAACGAAGTTTACAGGAAAGTATGAAGCCTATTTACGTGAAGATTCCGAAAAGAAGTTTTGGTTAGTTAATACTAATAAACTGGTTCGGTTTTATCCTGGAGTAGATGGCTTGAAAACGGGATTCACCAATGAAGCCAAATATTGTTTAACGGCTACTGCAGAGAAAAATGGAATGCGGGTAATCGCTGTTGTGTTTGGGGCAGATACATCTAAGGAAAGAAATGCGCAAGTTACCAAGATGTTAGATTTCGCCTTTAGTCAATATAATACTCACCCAATTTATAAGCGCAATGTTGACATTGGTGAAGCAAAAATCAGTAAAGGCAATAAAAAGAGAATTGAGGCCTTAACAAGTGAACCAATTTCCATCTTAACCAAAAAGGGTGGAGATATTAAGGATGTAGAAAAACAGATTGTCATTGATAAAGATATTGAAGCTCCAGTAACCAAAGGTGAAAAAATCGGGAAGTTAGTCCTTGAGAAAGATGGGAAAGTCCTTGTGGAAAGCCCATTGGTTGCCAGTGAAGGTGTAAAAAGAGCGACTTGGTGGGAATTTTATAAGCGATCTTTTGAGATGTTTTCTAAAATAGACTAACTACTGTCGAAACAATGTTTATGCCAACTATTTTTAGCGAAACTACACTAGTTTTGTCCTTAAGGAAGGAAAGTGCTAAAACAGCAGCGAATTGACTCACTATACCAAATGTAAGGAGGTATTGGATAGTGAGTTTAAATATTGAAATGATGATTACACATGATGTCTTATGCATTCGATTAGATGGAGAATTAGACCACCACACCGCGGAAGAGCTTCGCGAGCTTGCTTCCAAAGCAATTGAGGAGAAAGACATTCGCCACATTGTCTTAAATTTGGAACAGTTAACTTTCATGGACAGCTCAGGGCTAGGTGTGATTTTAGGCAGATATAAACAAATCAAACAGCTTCATGGTGAAATGGTTGTATGTGCGGTTTCCCCCGCAATTAGAAGACTATTGGATATGTCAGGGTTATTTAAAATCATTCGGCTAGAGCAGACGGAAGAATTTGCTTTACAAAGATTGGGGGTAGCCTGACATATGAAAAACAACATGAAACTTGAATTTAGTGCATTGAGTCAAAATGAGTCATTTGCTCGAGTAACTGTGGCTGCCTTTATTGCCCAACTTGACCCAACTATGGACGAACTAACCGAAATAAAAACAGTTGTATCTGAGGCCGTAACTAATGCGATTATCCATGGTTATGGAAATGATGCAAGTGGGATTGTCTATATTTCAGTTTCGATTGAAAATGGTTTAGTTGAATTGAAAATTAAGGATGAAGGCGTTGGAATTATGGATGTGGAGGAAGCTCGGCTGCCTCTATTTACAACGAAGCCTGATTTGGAAAGGTCCGGAATGGGCTTTACTATTATGGAAAACTTCATGGACGAGGTAGAGGTTTCTTCACAACCAGGCGTTGGTACAGAAGTAACTTTGAAAAAGAATATATCTCAAAGCAAAATGCTATGCAATTAGAGGAGTCTTGCCTATGGATGTGGAGGTAAAGAACAATAATAAGCAAATCTACCTAAAAGACCATGAGGTTAAGGAACTGATTAAAAAAAGTCAGGATGGGGATCAAGATTCCCGGGACTTAATCGTTCAGAAGAACATGAGATTGGTTTGGTCAGTTGTTCAAAGATTTCTAAATCGTGGGTATGAGCCAGATGATCTTTTTCAAATTGGCTGTATTGGACTGTTAAAATCGGTTGATAAATTTGATCTTTCTTATGATGTGAAATTTTCCACCTATGCAGTACCAATGATCATAGGAGAGATTCAACGATTCATTCGCGATGATGGAACCGTTAAGGTGAGCCGCTCATTAAAAGAGTTAGGTAATAAAATCCGCAAGGCCAAGGATGAACTCTCAAAAAACCTAGGGAGAATTCCGACGATTGGAGAGGTATCGAAGTATTTGGATATTCCTCAAGAGGATATTATCCTTGCACAAGATGCCAGCCGAACTCCTACTTCCATTCATGAAACTGTGTTTGAGAATGATGGCGATCCCATCACTTTATTAGATCAGATTGATGATGGAAATGAGGAGAAATGGTTCGATAAAATAGCGCTAAAAGAGGCGATCCGTGAACTCGAAGATCGGGAAAGATTGATTGTTTATTTGAGGTATTACAAAGACCAAACACAATCCGAAGTTGCGGTACGGCTGGGTATTTCCCAGGTTCAAGTATCGAGGTTAGAAAAAAAGATTCTTAAACAAATGAAAGACCGTATGGATATATAATCCATGCGGTTTTTTTATGCTTAAAAGCTGGCAAATCTCCCCCAATGCAATACTCCAAAATTTGGACTTCATGAAAAAAATATAACGAACTCATACTACAAATAGAAGAAATCAAAGTGTTTGGGAAGTGAATGGGATGGAAAAGACAATCTACATTCGCATGCGAAATCGCTGTCAAATTAAGCAACAAGGCCCAGTTTATTTACAAGATATCGCTCAAATTATCGCGGACGATTACGTGCTTCACAATCTCCAAAAGCTTAGTGTTTATCAAGTAAAGCCCGAAGATAGAAATATTATTATTGTTGATGCAATGATGGTCATCAATAGAATAACTAAGTCATTCCCGGAAATTGAAGTACAAATAATTGGTACGTCACAAACAATTGTAGAGGTTATCCTTACCAAGAAGAGAATATCGATTCCCGGATTTTTATTAATTTGGTTTTTATTGTTTTTTGGAGCTGCGCTTACAATCATTAATTTTCACGAAGATGTCAGTATGCTAGCAGCACAACAACGCTTATACACGGTTATTACTGGGAAGGAAGAAGCAAAACCACTATTGTTTCAAATTCCTTATTCATTCGGATTAGGTTTGGGAATGATCCTGTTTTTCAATCATTTTTTTCGCAAAAGAATTAATGAGGAACCAAGTCCACTAGAAGTAGAAATGTTTAATTACCAGCAAGATATAGATCAATATGTCATCATCCATGAAAACAAAGAAAGTATGAAGCAAATTGATGAGCATTAAGGTAATTTTGGTTGTTTTCATCGGCCTTGCTGGGGGATTAGCTGTCGGTGCGGGATTTGTTGCATTTTTAACGGTTTTGGGAATTATCCCCAGACTGACTCAACTTTCGAAAACAATGAAAATGATTCATTGGTATGAATGGGCCATTGTCTTGGGGGCAATAGTAGGTACATTTTCTAGCCTAAGAGATCCCTCCCTGTCTCTGTCGGCACTGTGGCTGGTACCACTAGGTTTAAGTGGTGGGGTCTTTGTTGGAATGCTAGCAGCAGCGCTAACAGAAGTATTGAATGTGTTTCCGATATTAGCAAAAAGGGTTGGAATTGAGGAGCGAATTGTCATCCTTATAATGGCTATTGTGTTTGGGAAAATATTCGGGTCACTATATCACTGGATTTATTTTGTTAGTTGAAGGGACATCAAAACATGAACAACCGGCGCAAGGTAATATTAATCACGGATGGCGATGAATATGCGAAACGCTCGATTCAAGGTGTAGCAGCTGAAATCGGTGGAAGGTGTATTTCTTCTTCTAAAGGAAACCCGTCTGTTCATACGGGTCCAGAACTTGTGAAGTTAATTAAAAAGGCAGCAAATGATCCAGTGTTAGTCATGTTTGATGACAGTGGATTTTTAGGGGAAGGAGCTGGAGAAATCGCCTTAAAATACGTTGCAAATCATGAGGATATAGAAGTTTTAGGAATCATTGCTGTTGCTTCAAAAACAAATCAAGCTGAATGGTCAAGAGTGGATGTATGTATTGATCGCGAAGGGGTACTAACTCCATATGGTGTGGATAAATTTGGTGTCCCTGAGCTTGAGATGGGCAGGATTAACGGTGACACAGTTTATTGTCTGGATCAATTAGATGTTCCAGTAATTGTAGGAATTGGTGATATTGGAAAAATGGCCCAACATGATCATTTTGAAAGGGGATCGCCCATTACCAAAAAGGCTGTCGAAATAGTATTAGAGAGGAGCGGATATTATGGGAACGACCACTGAGAAAAAAATGAAACCGATTCCTGAGTCAGTCGATGAGATTGAAAAGTTTTTTAAAGAAAAAATCGGATTAAAAGTAAGCTTTGATCTGGGCGTTCGAAAGCTTAAAATTATCAAAAAAAATGTCCATCTCTATTATGTAAATGGATTATGTGATACAGCGATTATTGTGGAAATTATGGAGCAACTTCTCAGGATAAATGAGCATGAAAGATATTCAGCGAATATCTTTCAAAATATTGAAAACAATCTTGTCCATCAATCAGTTTCTACAATTTCCACTTTAGATGAAATAGTTGACCAGGTGCTCTCTGGTTTAATGGTGGTAGTAATCGAAGGTGAAAATGCTGCTTTAACTGTTGATGTTAGAAGTTATCCTGGGCGAGCGCCACAAGAACCAGATACAGAGAAAGTAGTCCGAGGCGCCCGTGATGGCTTTGTGGAAAATATCATTGTGAATACGGCTTTAACGAGAAGAAGAATTCGTGATGAGAGGTTGCGTTTTGAAATCATAAAGGTTGGCGAAAGATCAAAAACGGATATTGCCGTGGCCTATATCCAAGATGTAGCCAATACTGACCTTATTAATATTATAAAAAAGGAAATTGAAGCAATTAAAATTGATGGTCTGACGATGGCGGATAAAGCGGTTGAGGAGTTTTTGCTGAAGCAAGGATATAACCCATATCCACTGGTGCGTTACACTGAGAGAGCAGATGTTGCGGCAACTCATTTGTTAGAGGGACATGTACTGATTTATGTTGATACCTCACCTAGTGTTATGATAACACCGACCACTTATTTTCATCATTTGCAACATGCAGAAGAATTTCGACAATCACCTGCAGTTGGAACCTTTGTAAGGTGGGTTCGATTTCTTGGTGTGATTATTTCTTTGTTTTTATTACCATTATGGTTCTTATTTACCCTGGAGCCCCACCTTTTACCAGATAAAATAGCTTTTATCGGACCGAATGAGCAAACAAATATTCCTTTAGTCATTCAGCTGTTTATAGCAGATGTCGGGTTAGAATTTTTACGATTAGCTGCGATACATACCCCCACTCCATTATCAACGGCAATGGGCTTAATTGCTGCAGTATTAATTGGTCAAATAGCTATAGATGTAGGTTTATTTGTTCCAGAAGTCATTCTTTATGCAGCACTTGCAACAATTGGAACATTCACAACCCCGAGCTACGAATTGAGTATTGCTAATAAGATTGCTAGGATTATTCTTTTATTGGGTGTAGCAATTTTCCATACCATTGGCTTGGTTGTAGGGGTCACTCTTTATGTTTTGTTAATTGCTGGGATCAGGTCATTAAATACACCTTACTTATGGCCATTCCTCCCGTTCAATCCGAAGGCATTTTTAGCCATCATTATTCGGAAGACGACACCTGGTTCAAAAACACGTCCGAGTATCGTTCATCCCAAAAATCGACATAAACAGCCGGCAAAATCCTAAAGTTAACTTCCATGAATGCAGGAGAAAATGATTTACAGAACAAAATAATTTATGATAAAGTTATCTAAATTATAAAAAAAGTGGACTGTAACAAATAGACAGTATCTCTAGTAGAAACTGTCTATTTGCTGATAAATTTTATTTTATTGTCATGGAGGGAAAAATATGTATTTTCATGGGACAACAAAAGTTAATGAACAAGGACATTTAGAAATTGGCGGTGTCGATACCATCGACTTAGTGGAGCAATTTGGAACGCCATTATACGTATATGATGTAGCTTTAATTCGAGATCGTGCTAGAGGATTTAAGAAAACCTTTGAAAGACTAGGTGTACCAGCGCAAGTTGCCTATGCCAGTAAAGCATTTTCAACGATAGCCATGGTCCAATTAGCTAATGAAGAGGGTTTATCGCTTGATGTAGTATCTGGTGGTGAATTGTATACGGCTTTAGCAGCGGAATTTCCTCCAGAAAAGATCCATTTCCATGGAAATAATAAAAGCATACAAGAGATTGAAATGGCACTAAATGCTGGAATTGGTTGCTTCGTAGTCGATAATTTTTATGAATTAAACCTATTAAATGATATGTGTGCCCAGAAAGCTACGAACGCCAAAATATTGTTACGAGTAACTCCTGGAATTGAAGCCCATACACATGATTACATACAAACAGGTCAGCAAGATTCTAAATTTGGTTTTGATATCCAAAA
>CALCRD010000289.1 GCA_937894355.1 uncultured Bacillus sp. | reverse complement strand
ATGTTGTCACAATTCTAGATCCAGAAGCTTTAACAGAAGATAAGTTAATCGCAGCTGCGATGATGTTGCCACCTGCGAAGGTTTTTAAGTTAGTAGATAAACTTAAAGACATGGAAAAAATGAAGGATACTATAGATACATTGGATGATGTTTCTGATAAAGTGAAAGATACATCAGATAATTTGCAGGATGCTTCTAAGGGAGAGGGTAACACTAACTTTGGTTCAATCTCTAAATTAGAAGGGCATTTTGCTAAGCATGGTGGAGAATTTAAAGGTGTATACACCAACGCTGATGAATATTTGCAAGGTGCTAGGGATGTAATAAATATCGGGTATAAAGTTCAATACCAATATAAAGGTGAGATAAGAAAAGGATATGTTAAGTTCATGGCAACCAATAAAAAGGGAATTTCTAAGTTTGAGTTTGTTGGAACCAATAATCTGGGAGAAATTACAACATATCATGTTGAAAGTGGTAAAGATTTTTGGAAGATGATAAATGGTCAGAATATACCTGTTATTAATCCAATAGATTAGGGAGGGAGTAATAAGTTGAAATACCACGCTTATATAAAAAAAATTGATTCTATTATAGAAGAAGAGGTCACAATTAAGATTAATAATACTGAACTGGTTGTATTCGTGAATACCTGTCCATATGCTATAGAAGAAGGAACCTCTTACCCCGTATCACTTGATATTACGGTACTAGATGATTTAGAAATAGAAGTGATTGATGAATGTAAAAAGGGATTCGTTAGGAGTGATGACTCATTTGTCTATGAAATTAAAGGCTTACTAACAGAGGACGGTATTATTGATGCGGGGGTTTTAATTGATACTGAATTAGTTAAAGACTATCAGTATTTGTATGGTAAGTTTGTTAGGATAAAAGTAGATAGGATAAACGCAGAGTTTTTAATTCAATAAAATATTTGATAATATAAATAGAGTCAATAGGTGCCGTATGAAGAACTACCACCGAGCCTAGCTAATAATCTTTGAAAGAGATTATTAGCTAGGCTTTTTATTTTAAATGGAGAGGGCAGAGAAAATGAAAGGAAAAGAAGCAACAACTTATATAGACAAAGATATCGCAACTAAAACTGTAAAAGATACATTTTCTCAAAATGCAGAATAAATTGTAGATTGGCTAGATAATTCAAAGATTGCAAGATTAATAGGAAAAACTATTCACTCATTTGAAGTAGGAAATGGTGTGTATAAAAATACTAATGAGATTGTAGAAGGATTAAATAAATCAGTTGTAGTGTTAGAAAAATATAGTGAAAAGAGTTGGAATTCAGACTAATTACAAGTTATCCTAAATTGGATTAGGAGGTAATATATGGATATTAAACCAATAAAGTACTTTTTCGATTGTTACTTAATGATGCTTGATGATGATGAAAAGTTAGAAAAAATCATAAGTGATTTTATTAAAAATGAAAATGCTGAAAATGTGAAAAATCTTAAAAATGAATGTGCGACTATTATTGCTATGTGTAGTCAAGAAAGAAAAACCTGGATAGAAAAAGTCTTATTAAGCTGTGAAAATTTAGATATTGATGAAGAGGAAATGAATGAAATTATAAAGTTCATTTATCGGGAAATTTGAATGCTTTTTTATTAGGCTCGGTTAATGTGCTATGTTGAAATTTGATTAATAACTTTCAACTTACATCAAAAATGACTATTTTAACAGATAAACTGGGTAATTTAATTACAGCTACTCCGGGGGTGATAAAGTGAGATTAACTGGAAGCAGAACAGAAATTGATTTTAGGGATAACTTAATTAAATCTCATAAAGAGTTATTTACTGAAAAGTATGAAAATCTTTTTATGGTACTACAAGAGAAATTCACTGAAATGAAAACAGCATATTTTATAAATCATATACCTGAACAAGGTGAAGATTTATACACAATCCTGGTTAACAATGATATTATTGCTAAAATAGAAATCAGCAGATTTAATCAAGATGAAAAACCAATTATTGAGGTTTATGAAGTTAAAGATTTCAATAAAGGATGTAGTAAGATGCAACAGATTAAATTAGCAGTAGCTATTGATTTAGCTTTGAAAGATATGGAAGGAACTACTTAAGTATAAAAATGTAATGCAAAAGTAAAAGGGTGCCGCAAAAAATAAAACTTGCGGCACCCTTTTACTTTAAACTCCAACCTTAGCCCCTAAGTCCACCCTCAAGTACCCCTAGCATTTCGCTCTTCTCTTGGTCTGAGGCATTTTGCCAGATCACTTCAAACAAGACTCCAAGCCCAGGTAACATTTTCTCTTCGCCATTTTGAATTGCGTCAACGATTGTATCTCGAAGTTCATCCTGAGAATTGCCAGTAACATTTTGGATGATTGCATTACGTAAATTTAGATTCATGAAAAATTCACTCCTTTTTCTTGATATAAGTATCCTTATTGGAATATCTTTTACGATTTATCGTTTTTTTATGTATCTAAATTACGCTATAATAATGTAATTGATAATAAGAAAATAAGGGTGTGACCTTGGTGAAGCATATTCACTCTGTAAAAAATCCGCAAATAAAGGAATGGAAGAAGCTTTTAACAAAAAAAGAACGTGACCGGACGGGTACTTTTCTCATAGAGGGATTTCATCTTGTCGAGGAAGCATTAAAAAATAATGATGTTGTCCTCGAGTTAATTGTGAGTGAGCAGGCAACACTTCCGCCAAAATGGAATTATGGCTCTATTCCGTTAACACAGGTAACCGATGAAGTAATTAAAGCGTTGTCAGATACAGAAACTCCTCAAGGAGTCATCGCTATTTGTCAGCAAAGTAATAGTGATATCGCAACAATTGCCGGTAAAACTTTTCTGCTAGTTGATGCCGTACAGGACCCAGGAAATGTTGGTACAATGATCCGGACAGCAGATGCTGCTGGAATTGATGCTGTTTTTATTGGTAAAGGAAGCGTCGATATCTACAATCCAAAAGTGTTACGCTCAGCACAAGGTAGCCATTTTCATTTACCTATATATTCTGGAGATTTACAAATATTTATGGAAAAATTAACCAGAGAAAACGTTCCGGTTTATGGAACTTCCTTAGAAAATGGCCATAATTATAAAGAGGTTTCTCCTTCATCATCGTTCGGCTTAATTGTTGGGAACGAAGGGAGCGGAGTCAGCAAACAGCTCCTCGAACAAACAACCAAAAATCTCTATATACCGATCTATGGCAAAAGCGAATCCTTAAATGTAGCTGTAGCTTCAGGAATTCTCCTGTATTATTTAAAATGCTAATTGTTAATGGGTTTTTGGAACTAGGTTGAAAACTTTAGAAAGATATACTATAATAAACAGCAAATTGCATGAATTCAAAAACGATGATGGAGAAAAAGTAGCTTAAATCCACCCATTAAGGGAGAAAATGCCTTAGACTGAAAGCATTTTTATGGGAAATGGCAAGTGAAGTTCACCTCCGGAGTTGGTATCGGGACCATTTCGATGAGTGTTTCGTTTTAAACTAAACGCTGATTCGAATTGTAAAGATGCATCGGCTTCAAGCCGTTATCCAAATGAAGCGAACGAGCCAGTTTTTTTGGCTTGTTAATAAGGGTGGTACCGCGAACCAAACCTCGTCCCTTTTACCGGGAACGGGGTTTTTTTGTTGCAAAAAAATCGGATTTGATGAAAGTTGCATTGAACCGGAACCGCAAATCATCACAAGGTGAAAATTAGTAGTGCCGAAAGCAAAATGGCTTGGGCATACATATTTAAGGAGGAAACAAACATGCAGGAAAGATTAACAGAACTGCAAGCTGAAGCGCTTGAAAAAGTTGCACAATCAACAGATTTAAAAGAGCTTAACGATGTTCGCGTCCAATACTTAGGAAAAAAAGGACCGATAACCGAAGTGCTACGTGGCATGGGGAAACTATCAGCTGAAGAACGTCCAAAAATGGGAGCACTTGTAAATGAAGTGCGAGAAGAAATTGCATCCAAAATTGAAGCAAAACAAAAGGATCTCGAAGCAGCGGCAATTAATGAAAGACTAGCTGCCGAAACGATTGATGTGACTCTTCCAGGTAGAGCTGTAAAGGTAGGAAATCATCATCCACTTACAAGAGTGATCGAAGAGGTTGAAGATTTATTTATTGGAATGGGCTATACCGTTGCTGAAGGTCCTGAAGTTGAAACAGATTATTACAATTTTGAAGCATTAAATCTGCCAAAAGGCCATCCAGCACGTGATATGCAGGATTCTTTCTATATTACTGATGATATTTTACTACGTACTCATACATCACCAATGCAAGCGCGGACGATGGAGAAGAAGCAAGGAAAAGGGCCAGTAAAAATTATTTGTCCAGGTAAAGTTTATCGTCGTGACAATGATGATGCCACACATTCACATCAATTTATGCAAATCGAAGGGCTTGTTGTTGATGAAAATATCCGCATGAGCGATTTAAAAGGAACTTTGGATGTTTTTGCTAAAAAAATGTTTGGTGAAGATCGTGAAATCCGTCTAAGACCTAGCTTTTTCCCATTCACTGAGCCATCTGTAGAGGTGGATATTTCTTGTAAAATTTGTGGCGGCAAAGGCTGTAATGTTTGTAAAGGAACAGGTTGGATAGAAGTTTTAGGAGCAGGTATGGTTCATCCTAATGTATTGGAAATGGCCGGATATGATTCTAAGAAATATACTGGATTTGCATTTGGAATCGGAGCAGAAAGAATTGCGATGCTAAAATATGGTGTAGATGATATTCGCCATTACTATACAAATGATATTCGCTTCTTAAAACAATTCTCATTACACGAATCTTTATAAACAGGGGGGACTTTAAATTATGTTCGTATCATATAAATGGTTGCAGGATTATATTGATTTAGACGGTATTTCCGCAACAGAATTAGCTGATAAAATTACTAAAAGCGGGATTGAAGTTGAAGGAGTAGAAGTCCTAAATGAAGGACTAAAAGGCCTTGTTGTTGGTCATGTTGTTGAACGTGTTCAACATCCGAATGCTGATAAACTAAGTAAATGCCAAGTTGACATCGGTGCTGAAACGCCGGTACAAATTATTTGTGGAGCACCGAATGTTGCCCAAGGACAAAAGGTAGTAGTTGCTACTGTTGGTGCTGTGTTACCAGGAAATTTCAAAATTAAAAAAGCCAAGCTTCGTGGCGAAGAATCGCACGGAATGATTTGTTCATTAACTGAGCTTGGAGTTGAAAGCAAAGTTGTAGCTAAGGAATATTCTGAGGGGATTTTTGTGTTTCCAAATGACACCGAAGTTGGTCAAGATGCCCTTGATTTGTTAAATCGTGATGATGCAATTCTTGAGCTAAGCTTAACACCAAATCGTGCCGATGCTTTGAGCATGCTTGGAGTTGCTTATGAGGTTGCGGCAATTTTAGGAAGAGAAGTCAAGCTGCCAACAGCAGAAATCGAAGCATCAAGTGCTAAAGCATCTGATTTTATAAAAGTAACGGTTGAGGCAAATGCAGATAACCCAATTTACACAGCTAAAGTAATCAAGAATGTTAAAATTGCACCATCACCACTTTGGATGCAAACAAGATTAATGGTTTCTGGTATTCGACCACATAATAATATTGTCGATATCACCAACTATATTTTGCTTGAATATGGGCAACCGTTACATGCCTTTGATTATGATCGTTTAGGTTCTAAAGAAATCTTAGTTCGTCGGGCAAATGATGGAGAAGAATTCGAAACATTAGATAATGTAAAACGTACGTTAAACTCGAACCATCTTGTGATTACAAATGGAACAACTCCAGTTGCCTTAGCCGGTGTTATGGGTGGAGCCAATTCAGAAGTCCAAGCGGATACAACTACTGTTTTATTAGAATCAGCTTATTTTGCAGGTGGAGTTATTCGTACTGCTTCCAAGGACCATAGTCTAAGAAGTGAAGCAAGTACTCGTTACGAAAAGGGTGTTGATCCTAACCGGGTTCGGGCAGCAGCAGAAAGGGCCGCAGATTTAATGGCCAAATATGCTGGTGGTGAAGTTCTTGATGGGACTGTCGAAGTAGATACTTTCGATGCCAAGCCTGCAGTTATTTCAATAACTCTTGAAAAAATCAATAAAGTAATTGGAACACAATTACCAATAGACACTGTAACTGATATCTTCACTCGTTTACAATTTGAATTTGTAACTGATAACGAAATGATTACTGTTACAGTTCCAACACGTCGTGGTGATTTAACAATTGAAGAGGATTTAATTGAAGAAGTTGCTCGATTATATGGCTATGACAATTTACCAATGACTTTACCAGTAGGCGCTGCAAATCCTGGCTACCTTACAGATTATCAACAAAAACGTCGGGTTGTTCGCCGTTATCTTGAAGGAGCAGGTTTATATCAAGCCGTAACTTATTCATTGACAAGTGTCGATAAGGCCGCACAATTTGCTCTTGTTAAAAGAGAGCCAATTCGCCTAGCGATGCCGATGAGTGAAGAGCGTAGCATGCTTCGACTAAGCATTGTTCCGCAGCTGTTAGAATCGTTAAAATATAACACTGCTCGCCAAAATGACCGGATTGGTGTATATGAAGCAGGTGCCGTTTTCCTAGGAACAGGAAAAGATGCCCTTCCAGAAGAACAAGAACATGTTGCTGGTGCCATTACAGGTTTATGGCAAACTCAACTATGGCAAGGTGAGAAGAAGCCGGTTGACTTCTATGTATTAAAGGGAATTCTTGAAGGTCTGTTTGCCAAACTTGGATTAACAGAAAAAATCGAATATCGTCAAGTAGTATTAGAAAATATGCATCCAGGAAGAACGGCTTCAGTTCTTTTAGACGGAAATGATATTGGTTTTGTAGGTCAAATTCATCCTACAGTTCAAAAAGACCTTGATTTAAAAGATACCTATGTATTTGAATTATCATTAAAGGCATTAATAGAAGCATCAATTGAACCACTTCGCTACGTTACGATTCCACGTTTCCCTTCAATTACAAGGGATATCGCATTAGTGGTCGCTAAAGAAAAGACTGCTGGTGAGCTCCAACAAATTATTGTTGAAGCTGGAGGCAGTTTGTTAAAAGAAGTGAATGTATTCGATTTATATGAAGGCGACCGTATGGAACAAGGTAAAAAATCAATTGCTTTCTCATTAAAATATTTTGATCCAGAACGCACTTTGACTGAAGAAGATATAACAAAAGCTCATGGAAAAGTGTTAACAGCGGTTGAGGAAAAAGCAGGCGCAGTTTTAAGAGGTTAATTTTTATTAAAAAATTGTAGGGGACACAACCAGTCAGAATTTTTGACAGGTTGTGTCCCTTGTTTTTGGGGGATAAGAATATCCTCTGTGTGTGTTTTTATGACTAAATTTGACAAGCTTTAACTTCCAGTAGAATGCTGTTCATGATATAGTATAGAGTAGGATTCTTAAGGAATAGGGGGGCCCAGACTTTGTCAGAACCTCGGAAAAATCGGACGATGGTAGAAATATATGGTCAACAGTATACAATTGTAGGAACGGAAAGCACCAGCCACATTCGTCTTGTCGCCTCAATGGTAGACGATAAAATGCGAGAAATTAGCAATTCAAACCCTTCGCTTGATATAAATAAGCTCGCAGTGTTAACAGCCGTGAATGCAGTCAATGATTTTATTAAAATCAGGGACACCCTTGAGCGGTTAGAAAATGAAAAAGAAAGGGAAAAGGACTAAATTTCATGCTTGATTTATTGATTATTGGTTTATTAGTTTTTGGTGTATTAATTGGAATAAAAAGAGGACTTATTTTACAGCTTATCTACCTTACAGGTTTTATCATTGCTTTTATTGTTGCAAAACTGTATAGCAATGACCTTGCTGAAAAGCTAGAACTTTGGGTACCTTATCCAAGTCTTGGTAGCGATATCCCCTTTGATATGCTGTTTCAAGATGGAGATTTGGAAAGTGCCTATTATCGAGGAATTGCTTTTGTAGCTATTTTCTTTTTTGTGAAAATTCTTTTACATATTATCGGTTCTATGTTAGATTTTATTGCTCATTTACCTGTTTTAAAGCAATTTAATAAACTAGCAGGCGGAATTTTTGGATTTTTAGAAATTTATTTTATCGCCTTTATTGTATTATACATAGCAGCACTTATTCCAATTGAATCAATCCAAACCGCTTTACATAACTCAGTATTGGCAGAAGGCATAGTGAAACATACGCCAATTATTTCTCAAGATATTAAAGAACTCTGGATTGGTGTCAACAAATAACTTCTCTTTTCCCAGAGAAGTTTTTCTATTTCTGTTTAATAAAATGGGTACTTTAATAAAAAGTGTATGTAGCCTAGCTAGACAACGGGAAGGCTGGTGAAAAGATTGGCAGTTAATAAAAAAGATGTGATTCGTTTATTAGAAACGATTGCTATTTATATGGAGTTAAAAGGAGAAAATTCCTTTAAGATAGCTGCTTTCAGGAAAGCAGCAGCAGCGTTGGAGCTTGATGACCGCAGTTTGAGGGAAATTGGTGACTTCACTGCATTACCTGGAATTGGTAAAGGCACTGAAGCAGTTATTGAAGAATTCATCCAATACAATCAATCAACCGTTTTGCAGGAGCTTAAAGAGCAAGTGCCTGCAGGTTTAATTCCCTTACTTCAGCTTCCAGGATTGGGAGGAAAAAAGATCGCCAAGCTATATCGAGAGCTAGGAATTAACAATGTTCAAGATCTTGAAGCAGCCTGCATAGAGGGCATTGTTCAAGGATTACCAGGCTTCGGAAAAAAATCTGAAGAAAAGATTCTGGCCGCAATTATACAAGCAGGTTCTAGGCCAGAACGGCTCCCAATTTCCTACATGCTTCCGATTGCCGAAGCAATTGAAGCGGCATTAGCGCAAATGGCTGGTGTTGAAATGTTTTCAAGGGCCGGAAGCTTACGAAGAATGAGAGAAACGATTAAGGATTTGGATTTTATTATCGCTACATCTGATTTGGAAAAGGTCAAGGCCCAACTGCTTCAATTCCCAAATATTAAAGAAATTATTTCTCAAGGTCCAACCAAGGTATCCGTGACATTGGCGTATAGTACCTATGACATATCAGTCGATTTTCGGATTGTTACGCTTGAACAGTACGCTACAACTTTGCATCATTTTACTGGTTCAAAAGAACATAATGTAAAAATGAGACAGCTGGCCAAAGAGCGAGGCGAAAAGATAAGCGAATATGGTGTAGAAAATACTGAGACGGGAGAAATAAAGACATTTGCCAGTGAGCAAGAATTTTACCACTATTTCAATTTGCCATTTATTCCCCCGGAAATTCGTGAGGATGGTCAAGAGGTTGAAAGCTTTTCGAACGATATGGAACTAATTTCTCTTGAGGATATTAAGGGTGATCTCCATATGCATTCAACCTGGAGTGATGGTGCCTTTTCAATTGAAGAAATGGTTGAAGCCTGTCGGGTGAGGGGTTATCAATATATGGCAATAACCGATCATTCGCAATTCTTAAAAGTTGCCAATGGTTTAACTGCGGATAGATTGAGATCTCAAAGGCAAGAAATTGACCGGTTGAATGAGAAGTATGACGATATTACCATTCTTGCTGGTGTGGAAATGGACATTTTGCCAGATGGCAGCCTTGATTATGACGATGAGCTCCTTTCGGAAATGGATTTGGTGATTGCCTCGATTCATTCGGCGTTTTCGCAGCCAAAGGAAAAAATCATGGAACGGCTAAAAACAGCACTCCTGAATGCTCATGTTGATATCATCGCCCACCCTACCGGCAGAATTATTGGCAAACGTGAAGGTTATGAAGTTGATATCGATATGTTGATTGAGTTAGCAAAGGTAACAAATACTGCTTTAGAGCTTAACGCTAATCCTAATCGACTTGATCTTGCTCCAGAATATTTAAGAAAAGCTCAGGATGCGGGTGTAATGTTAGTGATAAATACCGATGCTCATAAAATTGACACCCTCAGCCATATGGAAATAGGAGTCGCAACGGCAAAAAAAGGTTGGGCCCGAAAATCATCCGTGTTAAACGCACTTAATAAGGATAAATTACTAGCTTTCTTAGCGAAAGACTGAGTTAAAGACCATTGTTGATTTTATAACCCCTGTTGATTGGAGTGGAAGGCACGCAGACTCCTGCAGGAGCACGAGCTGAGTGAGACTCCGAAGGAAGGAACGACCGAAGGAGGCTCACGGGTGAGCCTGCGGAAAGCGAAGTGCCTGGAACGGAAATCAACAGACTAGTTTAACAAAGTCTATCAAAAAGGAAAGTGTAACAGTTGCCTTAAAGGAGGTACAAGCTCCATGCACAAACGAGTATTGCGAGTTTTGGAATTCGATAAAATCAAAGAACAACTACTAGAACATGTTTCTTCTTCTCTTGGAAGGGAAAAAGCGCAACAATTATTGCCTTCGACCGATTTTGCAGAAGTTGTAAGATTGCAGGAGGAAACAGACGAAGCAGCAAATGTTCTACGTATAAAAGGGAATATTCCTCTCGGAGGTATATTTGACATTCGCGCACATATTAAACGAGCCGTGATTGGTGGGGTGCTAAGTCCCGTTGAATTAATGCAAACTGCCAGTACGGTACATGCTAGCAGGATGATGAAGCGGTTTATTGAAGATGT
>CALCRD010000288.1 GCA_937894355.1 uncultured Bacillus sp. | reverse complement strand
GTTACTTGTAATGCTTCGGAAGTATTAGAATTTAAAGAGGGAATTTGCTATGCAAAATCACACCTTTTAGCTTCTTTAATGCGTTCACAGGGAATACCAACAGGTTTTTGTTATCAAAGATTGATGTTATTTGATACACCAGAAAAAGGGTATTGTATTCACGCTTTAAATGCAATCTTCTTTAAATCGCTAAATAAATGGATCAGGGTAGATGCTCGTGGGAATAAAAAGGGAATTGATGCCCAATTTTCAATTAATGAGGAAAAATTAGCTTTTCTCATAAATGAAGAACTTGATGAAAAGGATTATCCAATTATCTATGCTAAGCCTCATCCTAGAACAGTGGCTGTTTTAGAAGAACAAACTAATGCGTTGGAAATGTATAAAAACTACTTACCAGAGAGTTTGTAGTCATTTCATTAACCTGGGCTTTTCTTCAATAAGATCAGCAATAATCACAAGATATTTATAATTTCTTTCTGAATTTTTAGGAATAATTATTTAAAAACTGAGCACAATGAAACAAAATGCTATTTTCGTTTCATTGTGTGGTATAATCTAAGGAAAGGAGGCGGGAAAATTGCATATTCAAACTAATGAAGGTATCAGTAAAGAATTCATTCCTTTGCTGATCGAGAAAGTTAACCATGATTTTGAAACAGATCCAATTAACTTATTTTCAATGTATGTTTTTGCCACTCAAATGAAATACCAAAGATTTGTAGTCGGCATCTCGCCTAGTGAAAATACCATTTTTACTGAAGAAGTAGGGATTGATAGCAGCTTACAGGATTTTATCACCGAACAACTTCAAAATAAGTCCACTATTGAAAACTTTGCGAAATTAAAATACTTTCTAGATGAATTATTTTCGTCTATTACGGAAAAGGGCAGTTTAAATTATTTTTATCGAAAAGAATATCTTATTTCTTCTAAAAAATTAGGCACACTCCTGAATATCTCACGTGCAACTATTCATCGATATAAGGATTTGGGAATGGAATGGGTTGAAGGGGTAGGTCATGATTGTTACCCCAAACATAACAGTTTTTATTGGTCTAATGGCCTTTGGACAGCCCGTATACAAGGAATATCTCAAAAAAGTAAGATCCGAAATCAAACCAAAGAGGAATTAATTAAGGAATTACAGAGTGAAATTAATCGTTACCAGTCACGATATGGAGGAAGTTTTGAAGGGGTATTTGGTAGTGTTACAGACCCTTATGAATTGGAAGAACCTGATGATTATTTTGACTGGCGAGATTTACTAGAGGATCTAAAGAAATTAAATGGATAGAAAATATCAGCAAGCAAGAGTAGATTTTATAGTAAATCTTTATATATCTAATCCTCAATTATTTGATATGCAGTATGTACCAGAAATTAAAGCGAAAGGTATAAGCAGAGTTACAGCAACGTTGCCTTTACGCAATCATTCAGTTTATGGGAACACAATATTGTATATTAATGAAAAGCTCGATGATGAAGGAAACATAAAGGAATATCGGTATGACTGGGAATATATGCAAACTGGCAAAAAACCACAAATTAAACAGGCAAGACATATAACTGCGTTTGATAAACAAGAGCATCCGGAGCCTCCATATACTGTTAATACAGAACCGTTTCATCATCATTATGTCCCTGGTGATTTAAGTAAAAGAAAAGATACAAATGTTCAATCTTTGGAAGATGTAATTGTAATACTATCTGATTACATTTTTAGTGGAACTGAATATAATCATAATGTTAGTTTTTAAAACCGGCTTCGGCTGGTTTTTTGTTTTTGTAATATGGCTTGGGTATGGATTTAATAACCTTTTTTCTATTACTAGCCAAGGGAATTTCTGGTTAGGTGCTCCATAGATGTATTCCACGAAAGGGGGCATATCCTAACAATTCGAAATTGCGCTCTTTCTTTATGTATAGGGCTAGTTTAGTGGAGGAAGAAATATCATAATCTCATATAGAATTGATGTGGTAAGATACAAAATAATAAACCATTCGGAGGTGTTATGATGACTATACCTAAAATAAACGATGATTTATCGTTAAAATTAATAGAATTAAGAGATGGGGAAAGTGTATTTGAATTAACAAATAAATCGAGAAGCTATTTAAGAGAATGGCTACCTTGGTTGGATGTTACAATAAAACTCGAAGATACTATAGAGTTTATCAAAGGATGTTTAAAAGGTTTTGCTGAAAATAAGAGCATAAATTTAGTTATTTTATTTAAAGGAGAAATTGTTGGAGTTGCAGGCTACAATAACATTAATTGGTCAAATAAAACTGCATATATTGGTTATTGGCTCGGTGAGGAATTCCAAGGAAATGGAATAATGACCAAGGTAGCTAAAACATTGACCGATTATGCTTTTAATGAGTTGAAGCTAAATAAAGTTGAGATAAGAGCTGCTGTTGGGAATAAGAAAAGTAGGAGTATTCCTGAAAGATTAAACTTTGTAAATGAAGGATGTATTAGACAAGCTGAATGGTTATATGACCATTATGTAGATCATGTTGTGTATGGAATTTTGGCAGAAGAATGGAATGAAAAATAATTAAGTCTAGTTTAATTAAAGGCCGTTAGTTAAATAAGATTTAATTTCTTTGGCCAGGTAATGGAGTAACATTACGAAACTTTTTAATGTATTTAAAAATATATACAATAAAATGAATAGTGAATGGAATTACTTACATAATGGGAATGAGGATGCAAATGTATTATGCTATGTTGATTATCGGTTTGGTGTTATTGTTCATAGGTGTTTTTCAGTTTGTTAATATGTACAAGAAAAAGGAATTTACTATTTTCAATACATTTAAAGCTTTTTTGACATTAATACTGGCTGGATTATTGCTAGTTATAACTCTCCCTAGCCTAAAATATATGATATTTAAAGATTATGATGTTGTAAAAGGAAGTTGTACCATCGAGATAGATTCATCTGGGCGATCCAGTGAAGCAGCATTTAATATACTGGATACAAACGATGTATTTTACTTTAGGGATATTCCTGACTTGGATTCCTATGGAAGGGCAGTTCCTTACTATTGTGAGGTCACTGTCACAAAGGATCATGAGTTTGAAGTAGACTATAAAATTTATGATGCTAAATCGAGGAAACTTATACAAACAAGTAAATAGTTCATAATTGCAGTTGATAACATTTAAACGACGGAAATTTTCATTATTTGTATTTCTAAAAAACAAATTTTTTCTTTCTTCAATTTAAAGGGCGCGATCCTACAACAAGGATTAGTGCCTATTTTCATTTTAAGTCATTTAATGAAGGAAGGCTTATTTAATAGTGTTAACTAAATGACTAAAGAAACAGATAGTGTATTCAAGAATGAGATTGCTTAGGCGATCTCTTTTTTGCACTAAAACGGTGGGCTTTCAAATAAAGCTCTTAGATAAGATATGTATGGCAATTCTCGAAGTTTATCGTTATTTTACATCTTCAGTCATACTGATGTGAGAATATGAGATATTACCCCTCTATAAATTCCGGAAAAATCATTTATAAAAAGGCTATATAATAAATAAACTAGAATTCTTTTTAAAAAACTGTATACTTTTTGACGTTTCATTTGTTATATATGTGAGTTAATTAATAACGTTATTTTTAGCTAGGTAAAAATGCATGACAGAAGAAGTTGGTGAAACATGAAAAATGGGACCATAGAAGATCTTCTAATAGATGAAGCTAAACTTGTTTTTAAATATCTTTTGAAAATGGGAGCCTCCAAAGAAGATGCTGAAGACATTGTGCAAGATACCTTATATAGAACTATAAAAAACATTGATTCTATCCATGAAGATAAGGTCAGAGCTTGGCTTTTTAAGGTTGCCATTAATAACTTTTACAATCTTTATAGTAAAAAGAAGACTATGGTTCATCTTACTTCTGGGGAATTTGAGATGATAAAGCCCCCAAGTAAAAGTACAGAAGAAATATATTTGACCGAACAAAACAAGAAGGAGTTAATGAGGGCTTTAAATGAATTGAAACCATCGTATAAGAACTTGTTAATTTTGAAGTATTACATGGATTTATCTTATAAGGAAATGGCAAGTATTTTGGAAACAAGTGAACAAAATGTAAAAGTGTATCTTTACCGTGCAAGAAATACTTTCAAACACATTTGGGAGGGGAATTATGATGAGCAACAAAGATAACAAAAACGGTGATGTTAAAGATGAAAAAGAACTAGATGATATATTTGATAATTTTAAAAAAAATAAACTTAAAAAGGCAATAAAAAAGGCAAAATGGAAGTCTCTTTTAAGAAATGTCGTCATCAGTTTAGTCGTTTTAGTCACTTTTTTAATTGGAGGTTCAATCGCCAATAGAACTTTAGTTTATGACTTGGAAGGTCCGACTCAAAGTGCAGTGTCCTCCTTTAATGAAATTTCAGCACCAAATAAATATATTGGGAAAATGGATCGGTACCATGGTATCCTTGGTGGCAAGAATAGCTTTACAACCTATAAAATTATCGAAGGAAAAATAGTGTATACAGGTGAGAGTGCATATAGTTTCGGGTTTTTTCGAGATCATTATAACAATTTGATAGGAAGTGAATCACCAAGCATTATAGGTAGAAGCTATGATACAGAAGATTTGAAAACACAAAAGTATAACGAGTTAGGACAGAGGGAAATGGTCTTCTTTTATCCTTTCATCGATTATTCAGAATATAAAAATGACCTGCAGCTATTAGACCTGGTAGAAGCCAATAAGTATATGGAAATCGCTTTGTCATTTGATAGAGCTTACAGTATGGATGAAGTAAAGGAAATATTGCCGGAGGATGTTACTTTATCGTGGTATTGGATTGATGACTTAAACAATAAAGAAAAAAAATCTAGTCAGTATTTAACTAAAATTGGCGCTGATGGAAAACGAACTAAAGTAAATTCTCCCCAACAAATCCGGTCGGAAAAAACAGTCTATGGCATAAAAGCTTATAATGTTAATAATGAAAAATTAGAGGATCCTTTACAACACTTTATTCGGGCATTGAAAAATGGAAAGGAATACAACAATAGATTTAAAGGGGAATTCGAAAGAGTTTATGACAATTTGCTTGGTAATGATGGAAAGATAACGAAAGATGACATTAGGGTATTTGGGGTTGTTGTTACTGGGAATAGTGAAAGTCTAAAGAATCTACGTGAACTTTCCTTTATTAAATCTTCATCAATAGGAGTCGTTACAGAAAAACTTTAGTGAAAGACTTAGGGGGTATTGGATTACGCCAGATTTGGAAAAATAAAGGTGAGCCAGTTTCTCAGTTATATCCCCAAGAAAATTGAGAATATGGATTACGATTATTTGATATTTTTTAAACTTAATAAGTGCGATGCTTCAATCGAAGTGTCGCTTTTCATATTGCAGTATGGTACAGAATTGTTAAAATAAGACGCTAGGTTTATACAGGGGGAAATAATGGTTAAAAAGCTTAGAAAAATTTTAGTAATCACTATGGCAATTTTAATCTTTTTAGTAGTTTTTTACTTTATAGAACTTAATTGGATTTCGGTCTTAAACGAAACTGTTCAATTGGAGGATTTGCCAGAGGGATTTAATGATTTTAAAGTCGCACAGTTATCAGATTTGCATAATAAAGAATTTGGAGAAGGAAACAAAAGATTAGTCAAAAAAGTCAATAAAATTGAGCCAGATATGATTGTTATTACTGGTGATATGTTAAATAACTCTCACGATATACCAAATAACGGCGAAGTTCTAATAAAGTTAATTGAAAGTCTGAATAATAAATACCCGATTTACTACGTAACAGGGGAGCACGAAGAAGGTTTGTATTACGAAGATAGAAACAAATATCAAAAAGAAGGAACAAAGGAAGCATACGAGAAGAAATTAAGCAATCTTGGTGTTACCATTCTAAATGATGAGCAAACAACAGTTAGACGGCAGAATTCAAAAATTATCCTGTATGGGTTAAAAGAACATTTATCGGGGGAAATCCAAATTGAAGAACGATTAAGCAAACCAAATGAAGATGAGGTAAATATTTTACTCTCACATAGACCGCAATATTTTGAAGAATATACCGATTGGGGTGCCGATTTAATTATTTCTGGAGATACTCACGGTGGAATGATACGTCTACCATTTGTAGGTGGGATTTTCTCAACTGAGAGTTTATTTCCTGAATTTGATGGAGGTATGTTTCAAAAAGGAAACTCCAGAATGATTGTAAGCAGAGGGTTAGGTAATAATCCAGTCCCACTTAGAATAAATAATCGACCTGAAGTTGTTGTAATTACTCTGAAAGGTAAATAAGAACATAATTCTTATTCAAGGGCGCGAGCCAAAAATAAGGATTAAAGCCTATTTTCATTTTAGGGCCATTTTGTGAAATAGGAAGGTTGTCCCATTCTTAACGGTATAAAAATATGAATTTGAAAATTTGACTACTCCCTAGCTCCAACGCCTGGTCCCTCAAGTAAAAAACTCTCACCCAGAGAAGGCAAAGTACTGATTTCAAAGGGGAGAACATTTGCCTTGTCGGGGTTGACAAGGCGTTTTCTTTTTTTTATAAAATACAATTTTAAGTATGGGAATTATTTAACTAGTATTTAGGGTACAAAAAATAGGACAAGTTAACGAACAATCTAGTATAGATATCTCACTGCACAATTTCAAAAGAGTTAGGAGTATTTAACATCATGAATAGTATCTATGATTCTTTTGTAGATGCCAAAAAAATTACCAAGGAGGATTTGGTTAGGTTGTCTGAATATGAGGTCATTCCTGAGGATGAATTCAAGACAGGGAAAGCAAGGAGACTATATCCCAAGTGGTGTTACTAAGAAGCCAGTTACATTACTTTCATTTTTGGCAAATAAAGAATGTATTGCGGATAATGGAGAGATAACAAAATTGTTTAATTTTCTATATGAAAAATAGCTTTTATCAGAAGCAATTTTTACAGCTTTTTCGTATTGTTCAATGAAAAATTGAAGAAGATATTTGCAATTACTGAGGTGATTAGATGAAATATACATGTCCTTGTTGTGGCTATAAAACATTAGATGAAGAGCCACCTGGAACATATGAAATATGTAGAATTTGTTTTTGGGAAGAGGATGGGGTTCAATTTGATGACCCCGATTATGAGGGTGGTGCAAATATTCCATCATTAAGGCAAGCACAGAAAAATTTCATCTTATTTGGAGCTTGCGAGGAAAGTTGTATTGAGTTTGTAAGAAAACCCAATAAAAATGATGAAGAAGACAACAATTGGAAACCATTATAGATAATTAGGGCGCATTTCCTGGCATATAGGATCTGCGCTTTTTTGCATGTTATGTCTCTAAATGGGTGGATAGTTAACTCAATATATCTGCAACCATATACAACTGTTTCCGTTATGCCATAATTGAGAAAAGCTATAATTATTACCAATAAAACATAAAAGTCGGCCGTCTACTATATGAAAGGAGGCCAAAGATGAATCAAACTAGTTTGCATCAATTAAAGACCTCGGCGGCAGATCCCCGGGACGAATTTAAACAATTATATATTGATCATAAAAAGCATGTTTTCGCCATGGCGTTATCGATTTTGAGAGATTTTGAATTGGCCGAGGATGTTCTGCAAGAGGTTTATATCAAACTTTACCAATATTCAAAGCACAATCAAGTGGCCAACGTGAGAGCATGGCTGATTCGGGTAACTCGCAACACGGCACTCGACCTTTACCGAAAAAAAAGGCGGGAATTGACCGGGTTTGAGGACCAATATTTTGAACGTCTGGAGCACATATCAGTAGACCCTGTCGAAAAAATCGTGTTATCCAAATACCTTGCACTTCTGGATAGCGGAGAGCGGCAGATAGTGATTCTGAAAAATATCTCGGGGCTAAAGCATAAAGAAATCGCCAAAATTATGGAGATGCCTTTGGGAACAGTTCTATGGAAATACAGAATAGCCTTGAAAAAACTAAAAAAAGGTCTGGAGTAAGGAGGGAATTCTCGGATGGAAAATGAAAAAATCATGAATCATTTAGACAATGCTTTGGAAAAGCAGGTCCCAGATGTATGGGAGGAGTTGAATAAAAAAATCGACCAGTTAGGAGATAGTCCTATGACTGAAATAAAGAAAAAGCCTTTTTCAAGAAGGATTTCACTTACTGCAGCAGCCTGTTTGATTGTGGCATCTTCCCTGACTTTTTCACCAGTTAGAGCTGCAATCCAAAACGTTTACGACAAAATTTTTTCAAGCGAACATATCGATGATAGTGGATTAAAATCCGCCCTTATAAATGGAATGGGTCAAGAAATCAACAAAATCTACTATGATAAAGAGCACGATATTACCGTTCATTTTAATAGTATCCTGATGGATGACAAGGAAGCCAAGCTTTTGGTTACCTATGAAAGCAAGAAAACTAATTTGAAAAACTATTACCTTGATCTTTTTGAAGGATTTACTTCTATTAACTTAGTGGTTGGCAATGAGGTAACGGAATTGAAAAATATCGGCTGGGGCAGCAGGTATTACGATGAACAGGCGAACAAAGTGGCAGAAGCACTCTCATTCGAATCTATCAGCACGTTCCAGGGTAATGAAGTCCATTTAATATTGAAAGACTTGACCATTCATGGGGGAAATGGGGCAAAACGGGTAGAAGCCGTTTGGCCACTTGATATCAAGCTCTCCAAAGAAGCGGTTGGTGGTCGCGAAACCATTGATGTGAGTAAAGAATTTACATTTAAAAATGAAACCTATCAGGTTAAGCGAGTGGAATTTTCGCCACTTGAAACAAGGGTGGTCGTAACAGGCACGGACATTAAACCGCATATCGAAAACGGAGTCCCATACGATGTGTTCAGCAAACTCCAACTGCATTTCTTAAATGCCAGAAAAACTGATAAAGGAAAAGGATATACGGTCGATTACAACAAGTCTGGTGTATTCTTGAATTCGGCCGGCAAAATGGCCGACCCAATTTTCAGTAAGGCGGAAGCAGACGGACCACGTGACCAATACGTCCTCTACTTCTCTCCAGTTAAAGACCGCCAAAATTGCGTCCTTCAAGTGGGAGATTTAAAAATTAACTTAAGATAAAATGGGAAGCTGTCTCAACGTTTTGGGGCAGTTTTTTTATTTGAAGGGCTCTGTTAATGATAAATGTTGTTTTTGAACACATTGTTGATTGGAGCGGAAGACACGCAGACTCCTGCAGGAGCACGAGCTGAGTGAGACTCCGAAGGAAGGAACGACCGTAGGAGGCCGTCGTGAGAGCCTGCGGAAAGCGAAGTGTCTGGAGCGGAAATCAACATCTAAGTTTAACAGAGCCATTGAAGAAAAGGGGCTTTCAAAGTGACAAAGTTGTCATATAAGGTAGCTGCATATTTTCTAACGTATGGAACAATCGGGCGCCATTCCAAAAGAATGATGTTCTTTCTTTTTATTGCCATATTCTTAAAAAAATCCCAATAAAAAAACTGGATATTTATGTTAGAATATAGGAAAGATTGTTAATATTTGTAATAAACGGTCAGGTTTGTTGAAGAAAATATAATGAAAGAAAACATTTTACTTTATTTAATAGCTGTGTTAAAGACCATTGTTGATATTTAACAACCTGTTGATTGGAGTGGAGGGCACGCAGACTCCTGCGGGAGCACGAGCTGAGTGAGACTCTGGAGGAAGGAACGACCGGAGGAGGCTCACGGGTGAGCCCGCGGAAAGCGAAGTGCCTGGAACGGAAATCAACAGCCTAGTTTAACAGAGCCTAGTTAATAAAGGACAGATAAATATGATAAAGAGAGGAGGGATAAGATGATAAAAAGTAAAGTGGCACTCATTAGTTCAGTAATTATTTTAGGTATATGTATGTATTTATTTTTCCCGTTTCCTAATAATGTAATGTTAGAATCCCGTTCTACATTCATGTCGTTTCCGATTCACAATCAAGATGGATATATTTCGCTTGGAATAATTGGTTCAGTTTTGTTTATTATTGCCATGATTTTAATTGTCATTGGCTTGAAGAAATATCACATTCGAACAATATTAATAGTTGTAATAGTATATGCAATTTTGCCCAACATTCTAATTACGATGTACCAAGAAACGTTAGCAAATGGCATTAAAGCAATTTCATATGATGGTAATGGCAAGTGCAATTTTGAGTCTGTGGGCGAAGATTCATTGAATGGCGAATGCGATCTTGTATTACATAATCGAAGCAATGAAGCTGTGTCATTTGAATTAGAGTTTCTAGACTCCTTTATCACGGAAGACGAAGTACGAATGGAGTCCCTTATGAATTTAGCTGGGCCATTTAATATAACGATAGAGGCTAATCGTAAAAAGTCTATTCATTTGGAGGAATTACTCGAATTATCAGATGTTCCAAAACATATTGAAGAAGGAACATCGTTTAATATTCATTTTAAGTTAATTGACGGGGAGACCACACGCACTTTATAGTAGATGTTTTCGCTTTACTTAAATAGATTTTTTTCACGGGCCATTGAAAATACAAAATAAGGTGAACGAGTTATGCTTTATAGAACTAACGAAAAATTCTGTGAAACCTTGTTAACAGGGGCGTTAGCGTAATTACGAATAGATATGAA
>CALCRD010000287.1 GCA_937894355.1 uncultured Bacillus sp. | reverse complement strand
TTAAAACGGCTTTATTTGGTGGCGAAGGTTTATTCTTTGCAACATTAAGAGGTCCCGGAACGGTTTGGGTGCAATCTCTTCCATTCAGTCGTCTTGCTAGCCGCGTGTTTGCAGCTGCCCCTCATAGTGGTGGTTCAAAAGACGAAGGCAGCATTGCCAAAGGATTGTTTGGGATGTTTAACGGCGATTGATTCAAAGGGCTTAACCGAAATTTGTTCAATCAATGATTAACTGCGGTTGATTCATACTAAAAATTGTTCAATCAAGGATCAGCGGAGCTTTATTCCTTCGAGGGATTTCTGCTCTTACTATAATAAAAACCAGGGTTCAATCTTGATGAGATTGGACCCTGCTTTTTGTTTCTATTACTCAGCTTAAAAAGCAAGTTTGCTTTAAAACGCAAAATCAGCGTTGCTGGCTAGTTTTTTTTCACAAAAGTATCAGTAAGTGGAGGAACGATTTGTTTTTTACGTGAAACTACGCCTTTTAGTAGGGCTGTATTGTTGGATAGTGTTACGTTGAAGGCTTCTTCAACTACGGCAGTTTCGCGACCGATAGCTACAGCGACTGAGTCGTTTGTTAGAATATCAGTTACGACAAATAGGAATAAATCTAGTTCTTTCTCAGCAACTACTTTTGTCAGTGCGTCTTCTAGTTCAGCTTGACGGCTGAGTACGTCGTTTGTGTCGACGGCGTTTACTTGGGCAATGATTGCTTTGTAGCTACCCATTTGGAATTCTTTAGCATCTAAAGTGATTAGGTCGGCGATTGTTTTGTCGCTTAGGTCAGCTCCAGCTTTTAACATAGCTAAGCCGTAAGTTTCTGCATCTACTCCAGCAATTTCTGCTAGTTCTTTGGCAGCTTGTACGTCTTGTTGTGTACATGTTGGCGATTTGAATAATAGTGAATCGGAAATAATCGCTGATAGCATTAAGCCGGCGATTTGTTTTTCGATGGCGATGCCGTTTTCTTTGTACATTTTATTTAGGATGGTAGCTGTACAACCTACTGGTTCGCAACGATAGTACAAGGGATCGCTTGTTTCAAAGTTGGCAATGCGATGGTGGTCGATTACTTCAAGTACTTTCACTTGGTCGATGTCATTGGCACTTTGTTGGCGCTCGTTGTGGTCAACTAGGATTACTTTGTTTACTTCAGCAGATACTTGTTCTACTAAGCGCGGTGCAGTTGCTTGGAAGGTATCAAGTGCGTATTGCGTTTCGCCATTTACTGATCCTAAACGGATTGGCTCAACTTCAACTCCTAGTTTTGTTTTTAAGTCAGCATAGGCAAGTGCTGAACAAATTGTATCAGTGTCAGGGTTTTTGTGCCCAAAGATAAATATTTTTTCCATTTTCATAACTCCTTATTTTTGATTACGAATTTGTTAGTTTATATTTCCATTATCTATTTTAATAGATTTTGAAAAAAAAACAAAAAAAACGGTCGACAAATTTTTACATAGTATACATATTATAATACTTGGGTATTAATTTTTCCAGTTAGAAATGCTGCTGTTTTGCTAGGCACCTTGATTGCCCAAGGAATTTTGGTTAGTAGTAAGGTAGTATTTTGACAAATTAGCTTGGTATTTTGGTTAGGTACCGACATACTTGGCATAATAATTTCTGGCCATTATCGGGTCATTGATGCCATGGATAAGGACTCGTCCATCCTTAAAAAAGACCATAGTAATTTCCTCGTTGGGAGAAAATCGTAACATATATGGATTCAGCTTGACCTTGCCACTTGATTTTAAACGAGCCGCCGTTTTTGGAAAATTACATTCTTGTTTGGTCCGTGGATTGATTTGCACTGTATTCCTTCCACATAAAGTGGTAAAGGCAATTTGCTGATGGGAGGCTCTGTCTAAAAACTCATATTCATGCTGAACACAAGTCGGGCAATTGGGATTGCAGCCTTGGGAGATATCCATTTGTAAGGTGGAATTATACCAAATATCCAATTGTTCGAGATTGGGGTTGGGATCAGCGCCAACCAGTAGCTTAATCGCCTCCATGGCTTCAAACGATCCAATTATATCGGTTATCGGAGACAGAACTCCGATTGTATCACAAGTCTCCCCCTGACCACTGGGAACATCGGGAAACAAGCAACGATAGCACGGTGTTTTACCAGGAATAATCGTGGCAAACATACCTCTTGAGCTAACAGCTCCCCCGTATACCCAGGGAATCTCAAGCTTTACTGCGACATCATTAATTAAGAACCGAGTCATAAAATTATCGGTACCATCAACAATTACGTCAAATCCAGCTAAAAGATCTTCAGCGTTATCTAGATTCAAATCCGCAATAATCGGTTCAATGGTGATCGTTGAATTTATTTGCGCTAATCTCTTTTCGGCAGCGACTACCTTAGGGAGATTTGCTTTGGCATCCTCCTCCGTATAAAGGATTTGCCGTTGAAGATTGGTTAGTTCGACAATGTCGCGGTCGATGATGCGTACATATCCGACACCTGAACGAACTAAATGGTTGGCAATCGTCGTACCGAGTGCGCCCATCCCAACTATGACAGCACGGCTGTTGGATAACTTCCTTTGACCAATTTCGCCAATCTGTTGAAAAAGCATTTGTCTGGAATAACGTTCCAATCCGTTATTTTCGTTCATGGCTCCCTCTCCTTTATTAGGTTTGAAATTATTATTTTAAAATATTTATCACTTATAGCTTCTAGACTCTGCTTCTTTCTGATTTTATTATTATTTGTTGCAAGTTATATAACTTTCTCCTTTCTTCAGGCACATTCCTTCTTGAATTTGACAATATTTTTAGATAAAAAGAAATATTAATAAAATATATTTTAAAGTTTTGTAAAAAAACACAGGAATTTTTTTAACTAATATCTAATTAAGTATAGGTAGGACTTTTTTAACATAAAAACGAAAGAGGTGTTGTAACACGATGAGTCTTGGCGGTTTCAATAACAATGAAGTTGTGGTTGATTTAACGAGTCGTTCGGTAACAAACAGGGAAATCAATGAAGATCTTGCCAGAAAGTACATCGGGGGGCGTGGTTTAGGCGTTAAATATGTCCTTGACAATGGTCCTGAGGTAGAACCCTTTTCCGAAGAAAATCTTCTATGTATTATGACTGGTCCAATTACTGGGTCCCGCTCGTCAATGAGCGGTCGGCTGGCAGTTGTGACTAAATCACCACTTACTGGGACTGTAACAGATTCTCACATGGGTGGTTGGACAGCGGCGCGTCTTAAGTGGGCTGGTGTTGATAACATCATCATTAAAGGAAAAAGTGACAAGCCTGTCTATCTTTATATTGAGGATGGCAAGGCTGAAATTCGCGATGCCGCTTTTCTATGGGGCCAAGGCACAAGGGAAACTATTAAGCAGTTGAAAGAACTTCATGGCGAGGCCGATTTAAGTGTCATGACGATTGGTCAAGCCGGTGAAAACACGGTTCGCTATGCTAGCTTTATCAATGAACATGACCGAGCGGCCGGCCGTGGTGGTACGGCGGCTGTTGCTGGTTATAAAAAATTGAAAGCAATTGTTATTAAAGCTGCGCAAAAAGGCAATATGCCTGAGCCTTCGCTTGCGGATGATTATAAGGTGGCAAATCGGAAGGCCGTTCAGGCAATTTTAGAAGGCGGCTTGACTGCTCCCAATAAGGGTGGATTGTCAGTCTATGGAACGAATGTGTTAACGAATTTAATTAATGAAGCGGGTGCTCTCCCTACTAAAAACTCTCAATTAACCCACTGGGATGAAGCTGAGAAGCATAGTGGTGAGTATGTGAATAAGCATTTGCTGGTAGCTAATAATACCTGTCATGCTTGCCCAGTCGGCTGTAAAATTGAGGTCGAGGTTAAGGATGGAAAATATAAAACTCGTGTGGAAAGTTTTGAGTTTGAATCATCATGGTCTATTGGGGCTAACTGCTTATTGAGTGATTCCGAGGCGATCGCTTATCTGATTGACCGTTGCAATGAATACGGAATCGATACTATCGAGATTGGACATGCCTTCTCGGTAACGATGGAAGCGTATGAAAAGGGCATTATTGATGAGAAGCTTGTTTGGGGCGATGCTGATGCGATGATTGAATTAACTAAGAAGATTGCTTTCCGCGAAGGCTTTGGTGGAGTGCTTGCCGAAGGACCAGCTAAAGCGACTGCGCTTTGGGGTGCTCCAGAGTTATCGATGTCTGTAAAAGGGCAATCGATTCCTGCCTATGACCCACGTGGCATTCAAGGGATTGGTCTTGGTTATGCAACAAGTAATCGTGGCGCTTGCCATTTACGTGGTTATACGATTGCTAGTGAAATTGCCGGAATTCCTGAACCAACCGATCGTACTGTAACAGAAGGAAAAGCTACACTGCTCAAGATTTTTCAAGACTTGTTCTCCTTCACTGATTCATTGAATATGTGTAAATTTTCATCGTTCTCAGAGAGTCCGGAGCATTATGCTGAGCAATATAGCACAATGACTGGTGTTCAAGTTTCTGCAGAAGAGATGATGAAGATTGGGGAAAGAATCTACAATCTAGAACGCTATTATAATAATCTAGCTGGCTTTAATAAGCGTGAGGATGATTTCTTACCGAAGCGCTTTACTGAGGAGCCTGCTAGCGGTAATAGTGCCGGTATGGTAAGCCGGATGGATATTATGCTAGATGAGTATTATAGGGCTCGCGGCTGGGTCGATGGCGTCGTGCCTGAGGCGAAGCTGGTGGAGTTAGGGATTATTGAAAAGGCTGTTGGGCAGAATTAGCCGCGGAATTGGGCTGAATTAGCTTGTGATTGGGCTGAATTTGGCTTAGGTTTAGGCGGTTTGAGCTTTAACTTTTGCTAGGTTCGCGCTATTTCAATATTTTTAAGTTCCGCTATTTCAGGCTTGCATAAGTTTGCGGTTGAAAGTTGCGGTAAAATCGAAAAGGAGCCAACTTGGTTTGGCTTCTTTTCAAAATACGTAATTGGCACTTACCTCGGCTGGGCGAAGTCGGACAATTGGTTTGAAAGTCGGACCTTTCGCCATGAAGTCGAACATTTCTCCTTAAAAGTCGGACATTTACCGCCGAAAGTCGGACATTTCTCCTTAAAAGTCGGACATTTACCCTTCACGGAGCCCTCACTTTCCTAAATAAACGAAAATTCGCTCATAAAAAAACTCCATTCGTCCAGGAAAAGTTAAATTTTCAATAAAAAAATTGGTTTTCTGACGAGAATCAATTAAAAACCCTCAAATTTTAATCATTTTTTTTAAAATCTCATCATTTTTACCTCAATTATCAACTGCAACTAATTCACTTGCCCAATAATTGAAAAAGGAGAATGTATATGTTCTTGACCACCAGAAAAGTCCCACTTATTGCTGTGAAATGCGAAGCGTTAATTCGAAATCTGCCACTGGATTATCCAAAACTAATTGCAATTAATTCTGTCCACTCAAAATTGATGGCTGGATATTATGGTGAAAAGTCCCTAGACTACCATTTAGGTGCATTGAATCAAGAAAAGTTCGATATTTATCCTGGGCTACGCCTATCCATTCGGAGCCAATACTTTCAAATTGATGCTCTAGTAATCTCCACTCACTACTTACTAATTATCGAAGTAAAGAACCTAAAAGGAGAATTGGAATTTGATTCCGCAAAAGGGCAACTAATTCAGAAAATTGATGATAAGATTAATGTTTATGATGATCCCTTTGCACAAGTACAAAAACAAAAGATTCATCTATTGCAGTGGCTTGAAGAAAACAAGTTTCCCCCAATACAAGTCGAAACGTTAGTCGTTTTATCAAATAATAATGCATTAATAAAAAAAGTTACCGGAACATCAGTTAATCATTGGAAGTTATCTAGGTGTGTCAACTACCTACTACCCTAAAGGGTAGAGGCTTGTAAAAGCCTAGTTGATTAGT
>CALCRD010000286.1 GCA_937894355.1 uncultured Bacillus sp. | reverse complement strand
AGCTATAGCTCGGTAAAATTACTATTCTGAGACCAAGATGCAGATGTCTTAGCTAATAATTTAAGACATCTCTATAATTCTAGTTGCATAATTTGCAATTCTTCTGTCATGCGTAACGACAACCAGTGTCTTTCCCTCTGAATGAATATCACTAAGAAGTTTAAGGATAGTTTCTCCAGTCTTTTCATCTAAGTTGCCTGTTGGCTCATCTGCTAGAATAATGGACGGATTATTGGCAATTGCCCTTGCAATGGCTACTCTTTGCTGTTCCCCGCCTGATAATTCCATTGGATAATGCTTTTTTCGATGTCCCATCTTTACCTTTTCCAAAAGGGTATGCACCTTTTTATCTATATCCTCTTTAGTCATACCGGATAACAGTAATGGGACAGATACGTTTTCTTCTGAGGTAAAGTTTTGTAGAAGGTTAAAGAATTGGAATATATAGCCTATTTTTTTATTCCGGTACTTACAAATTTCTTTTTCGCTAAAAGATGCAATATTTTGATTTTCAATTTTTACCTCGCCAGCATTTGGTTTAATAAAACCAGCAATTAAATTAAGGATTGTTGTCTTCCCACTTCCAGACGGACCGAAGATAACAGTAAACTCCCCCTCTTTAATAATAAGGTTTTCTTCGTTAAGCACGTCTACTCGATTATGTGGCGTATGGTACGACAGCGTGATGTCCTTAAGCTTAATTATTTCTTTCA
This sequence comes from uncultured Bacillus sp., assembly GCA_937894355.1. Taxonomy (GTDB): domain Bacteria; phylum Bacillota; class Bacilli; order Bacillales; family Cytobacillaceae; genus Bacillus_BU. The sequence continues at coordinate 5,201 of CALCRD010000286.1, read as the reverse complement.
TTATTTATACCCCTTTTTCGATACAATCTCATGCACAGATAAGTCGCTAAGTATTGCTTTCACTCTAAATATTGCTATATTTAAACTAAAAATGCCAAGAAACAGGTAGATGAAGAAAATGGAGCAAAACATTGGCCAAGAAATCAATTCGCCGATAAACCCTTCAAATAGGAAGTATTTATATATAAGTGTTGCAAATAATGAAGCTATAAGTAGTTTTAAGAATTGTTCTACGAAGAAAATGTTGATTATTACCTTCTTTGGTGTTCCGAGTGCTGTTAATATTCCTATGTTTCTCATTCTTCTGGAAATCTCAAAACCTACTTCTCTCCGAATTAAAAGGAATATAACAAAGGTTCCAAGAGCCGGTATAAGCAAAGAAGTAACTAATCGATCAGGTAAAGTTAGAAGCCCTAAATGCATTTCACTCAACTGATCTTTTTTGTATACTATTGTTTGAACATCTTTAGGAAAGTTATCTCCTTTAACTCCAAACACTGCGTATTCTGCTTGCAATTGATTCTTCTTTAGAAAGGTTTGAAAAGAAGGATTTACTTTCGCTAATCCAATGCCACCAAACATATCGTCTCCACTCGGATATTTGGTTTTCACGATTGCTTTTATAGTAATCGGATAAACGTATATACCTTCATCATTTTCGAAATAGATGGAAGCCTTGTCATTTATTTTAACTTTTAGTTTTTTTGCTGCATTATAGCTTATGGCTACACCGATACTTTCATCAGAAGTTGATAAGTTTTTTATATCACCTTTATATTGATTTCGGTCATTAAAGAACGTAGTGGAATCCTCTGTATGGTATTCGTTTAAACGTTCAACAAAAAATAACTCTAAAGGATAGGAATTTCGATAGTACACTCCTTCGGTATTTGGATCTATATGGGCCACATTCGTCTTTATATAGGAATAAGCATTCTCCGTTGAAGGCTTTTTTGTACTAAAACTAATCCAATCATAGTCCGTATTTTTCAGAAAGGCCTTTTGGTTCATAATCGAGACTTGTTGAGCTGTGGCAAACATTCCAACGATTGATAATATAGGAATAAGAATGAGGATGCCTTTAAAAAATGACCACGGACTTTTTCTAAATTCTGCAATGATGTATGCTTTAATGAGGGGATTCAAAAAAATCATTCCTTTACCAGCTGGATGGCTAATTGAGTTTTCTTCATTTTTTTATTTAAAAGCAGCCCATTGATAAAAACAGCCACAATTTGTAAAATGAATGCACCTATACAATAAGGAATAAAAAAGTACCAAGGCATATAGCTATTACCTACTAGGTCATAGATAAGATATTTTACAAATAATGCAGCAATTACAAGGACTGGGATTTGCATAATAATGGCTTCTACTATGTAGTAGGAAATGAAGGTAGGCCTAGGCACACCTAATGCATTTAATATAGAATAGTCTTTCTCCATAGCAATTAATTTTTTGTTCGCTTCTCGGTATAATACTAATAAAAAGGAAAAAAAGCCTAGTATACTTATTAAAGTAACAATTGGTGGAGTGTATCGTAATTCATTTGAAATTGCGTGTAATTTATCTACACGGTCTACATTTAACGACTTATTATATCGATAAATCTCTTCATTTGAAGTTAAGTGACCTTCCTCCTCAAATTGCTTTGGAACATATTCATTTAAAAAATAATCATTTGCTTTTTCTTTATCTTTTGCTTTCACAAACATTACACTGTATGGAGGTTGCTCTCGGAAACTATTAATAAAAGCCTGTTCTTGTTCTCCTTGCCATAATATTAGAACTGGAATATTCCCGACAGAGTTTTTAAGCGGCTCGGTTATACCAGCTACTGTAAAATCCACATTGATACCTTCCCCAAAAACTAAAGAGATTTTCTCTCCGATATCTGCATGTAGTTCACTTGCTAGTTGTTTATCAATAACTATAGGATTTGCTTCATTAGAAGCGAGGAGTGAGTTGTCACTTTTAATCATTATTTTATTCTGAAAGAATGAAATCTCTTTTTCTTTCATGCTATCTGCTGCATAAATATCTATCAATACCTCTTTATTACCAGCAACAATATTATTAGATAGAATCCTAACAGGAAAAATCGTATCCACAAATGGAAGTGACTCAATCGTTGATATTTGTTCTTTTGAAAACCCTTGTACCGTCAGATCAAAGTTAGGAGTTTTATATGCAAGGGAATAAGTATGCTGAGTAAAACTAAAGATCATAATAAAGGTAATAAGAATAGTGAAAATTGAAGATAATACTAATATCTCTTGTAGTATTTTCTTCTTGCCTTTAGCATAATTGGCTTTATATAACATTGATAGTAGGTTATTCATAATATTTTAGACCCATGCCTTTCATGTCTAATATTTTGTTTAGATATTTATAGAAGAGGAGGGAAATTGCGAATACTCTTCTTCTGTAAATTTTAAAAATATTACTTAACAGTTACACCTTGAAGATGATGAGCGGCTGGGGGGCCGTCTTCCTGCTGCTATACATAATTCCAACAAAAATATCAAGCTAGTTACTGTTTTTTTTCAAATTGGACCAATATTTCCCTTAATTACAGATAATTTCAAATTAAGTGTACCAAAGGAAATAGAGGAATTCTATGTAAACCTAGCTATTGTAAAATAGTTCATAAATTTGTAACTATTAAAATACAAGGAAATTTGACACACCGCACAACAAACAAGCTTAAGTCACTGAAAACCTCGAGTTTGTACGAATGATACAGAAAAGCCAGGAAAATATCGGCCTCGACCGTTATTTTCCTGGCTTTTGTGGAATGGTGAAACATTTGTGTGAATCAAGATTATTCGAGGCGTCCCAGTGCCGGAGAAAAAGAATCAGGAGAACCGTCCCTGTGATCTGCCTGTGATCTGTTACGATGCACTGAATATATAAACAGATCCAAGTATTGCCAAAAGAACTAGGCTAAATATGATGAACAAGGCTATATAAGTGGATTTTTCCATTGAAAGCACCTTCCTTAAAGTGTTTTTTATACTGAGTTATGATAAATAAGCCTATTCTTTATAAGGTATTATTGGATAGGCTTGTCAATGAAATGAAAAGTTTGACAAAGTTCTACATAGCAAGTAAATATGGTAAAATGAAGTTCCTTGGCAGGGGCAATATTTTTATCGAAAACGTGAGGAGCAGGGGTCTGGAGTAAAGATCTCTGCTTTCTTACTTTTCTTTATTAAACATTAACTTAATTTTTGTTAAAAACGAATTCTTTCGTTACTATTATATAGAAGCTATTTGTAAGGGGAATTTTCATTTAACGTTGGAAATTGGGGATTTTGGCTAATGGTTTATTTTTCACAAAAAATCTTTAAATCTTAATCTTGGAAGCAGGACGCCTATCTAGTTATTCTGAGTTTACGAGGGTGAAATGCTATTAATATTGTTAAAATATTAAGTATTACATAATTTTTGTCTGAACAGTATAATCAGGGGTGGGAGTTGAGGCATATGAATAAAAAGGACATCGCTAATATCCGGAAGCAATTTAAGTTAGATAATGATTTCATGATGATTAGAGAGATTTTTAATGTTTATGTGAAAAAAGAATCTGGTGAAGTTTACCATTATATTGGCCAGCCGTTTCAGATGTTGGAGCTGGAGGCACAGGAGTTATTTTTGGCGAATTTTAAAAAGGTTTTGACGGGGTCTCTTGATGCCAAATTGTTTGAGCTGAGGTTTCAACGTGATGTAGAAGAGAGTACACAATCTATTCTTTTTGAAGGATTACGTGCGGATACAACGGAAGATTGGAAAGAACATATGCTGCAAATCGTCGGAAAGATGTTTGCTCATTCTGTTTATGAATTTGATACTGTGGTGACTTTTATACGGGGAGAGTACCGCAAAGTGACCAAGAAACGTGGCGCAGAATCTGAAGAGGGCGGAAATGATGAGGTTTATTCCAATGAATTTATCCTTTGCAGTTTGAATAAAACGGATCAGCCGAAAAGAGCTCTGTTGTTTGATTATGTTGAGAAAGAATTCAAATCGAATAATGCTTTTGATCCAATTATTAATTTGACTGCCCCGTTAGCTGGTTTTATGTTTCCGGCTTTTAATGATAATTCAGCGGATGTGAATCATATATTATATCTTTCTGGAAAATCAAATCAGCCTGATGAATCATTTATTTTGGATGTTCTGAATTGTGAAGAGATTATTACTGCCGGAGAGGAAAAGGACTGCTTTGAACTGATCCTAAATCATGTGATTGGGGACGAAGTCGAATCGAAGGTTATTGCCAATGTTTATGAGGAAATCGATAAGATTGTTCAGGAGAATATTGAAAGTGAGGAAAGTGAGCCACCTAAGCTAGATTATCGGGACATCGGCCGTATTTTAGAGGTGAGTGGGGTCGAAAATGTTGATAGCGCTAAAGTGGAGCATGCCTTCAAAGCAGTTATTGATGATGAAAAACATGAATTTAAAGCTAGTAGTTTGTTGCCTAAAATGATTAAAATTGAGACAAAAGTGGCTAATGTAACGATTAATCCGAAAGAACTAAAAAATTTAAAATATATTACCTATCAAGGAAAACGCTGCTTATTGCTAGAGGTTGATGAGGATGTCGTTTTGGAAGGGTTTCGGTTGGAAACGGAATCACTTTAATGTGTTTTGATTTGTGGTGTGGGACAGGGTTCGGAGGTTTGACTTTTGGGGACAGGTTCATTAGAAGGGCAATAAAAAATAGGTAAAATTGAGAGAGCAGAGGTCGCGGTAGTTGCGATCCCTGCTTTCTTTTTTAATGGCTGTTTTCGTAAAGTTTGTTGTTAAAATCTTAAACCCGATTTTAACGTGATATCAGCTAGTTTGTAGCTGGAAAGTTAATTTGCAAGCTCTTTTCTCATAAATGTTTGCTTTTTTACTGTCTAATCACTTCAGTCTCAGCTTAAAAAGCAACAATGTTTGAGAAAAGAGCCTGTTTCTTTGAGCTTCTTTTATAGGCAAATTCTCGATCGTTACCAGGTGGATCAGGTTCTGTTCTTATCGGTGGGGGGACCAAGGTAAGCAGCAAATTTGAAAAATAGGCGGAAAAATTCCGCTTAATCGGTGAATATCATCAAAAATAGCTTATATAGACGGAGAAATTCCGCTTATTGCATCGAAAAACGGGAATATGGCGGATTTTGCTTTGGATAAGCGGAAAAACTCCGCTTATT
>CALCRD010000285.1 GCA_937894355.1 uncultured Bacillus sp. | reverse complement strand
AAAAAAGCAGGTCCCCATTAGAATGGTAAACCTGCTTTTGGAAATTGTTACATTATTTCTTCATAGAGCAGCGCTTCAATTTTTTTGAAAGCACCTGGTTCTACCTTCTCAATCGTGGTTGCCGCTTGTTCAAGAGCTACTTTATAATCAAACGATCTAAACGCTAGCTCGGCCTCATATAGGCCTGCTGCAACGGTTGGATAGCTACTTTTATATCTATTTCCATACTGAATGACCTTTTCAGCTAACATCACATTATCTAGCAGTTCTGTGGTTTCGCTCACTAATTTTTCAACTGTCATAACAGCTGCTTCCAAATAGTGCTGTACAGTAGGGATATCCAATGGCTTTTCCTTAAGCTTTTCAGAAACAATTTGGATACCTTCTTCGGCATCATCTAATAAGAAATGGTATTCCTGAGGCAAGCCCGGGATTTTACTTTTGGTAAGGGTTCGAATGATTTCGGAGATTTTCTTTTTTAATTCAAAAATCTTATCCCGTGCCACCAGCTCTTCTTTCCTTAAAGATTGCAAGGTTTCCGAATAGCTATCCTGCTCTTCTTTTAATACTTGCAGCATATCTCGAATTTCAATTAAATCCTGAGCAAGTACCGATTCCGCCTGTTCTCTCATGTTAAGATTTAGCTCGAGTTGTTCATGGCGTTTCATTAGCCCAGATAATTGTTTTTCCAATTGCCTTTGGACCTCTAAATCCGTTTCTGCCACATGATAAGTTTGTTGGACAAGTTCTGTTTCTTTCTTTAGCAATGAACTATTTTGGGTAATTTCAGCTAAGAAAGATGTCGTTTCGTCCTTTTGTTTTTGAATATAAAGCTTGGCATGGACTTCCTTTTCCAAGCTCTCGTATAATAAATCCATGCTTGCTTTCACCGTTTCCAAACCTGATTCAACTTCTACCACTTCAGTTTGTTCAAGTAGCAGTAAAAAGTCTTTTAGCTCAGACTCGAGACAAGCTAGTTCATTTTCAAATTGAATATGTTCCAGGCGGTAACCCTGATCCAGCATTTCATGATACCCAGCCTTTAATTCATTTAGCTGTAGTGGTATTCCAGTTTGGCAATCAATGAAAAGCTGTGGAATCTTTTCCATTTTTTCAGTAATAATATCCAGTGTTTCTTTTATCTTAAAAACAACCTTACGGGCATCTAAATAGTTCCCATTTTCCGTTTTGTCTTCAAATTCGAGAAATTGTTCAATCATCGCATCTAACTGGTCCTCAAAGGAATCAGCCGCTGTTACAAAGGAATGGCGGTGAGCAAATAAGATCTTTTTGCTTTCACGATATTTTTCCTTTAACTCGTCCATTTCTTCTTTGTTTTTTTGTTCACTTCCAACTAATTCATTTAATTCTGCTAGTAACTTTTTAATTTTCATTTCAACGTCATTTAGAATTTTCTCAATTTCTATTAGAACTTTGCCAGCTTTTTTAAAACGGTACTTATCGAGATAGTCCTCTGTATCAATAAAATACTCCTCTATATCAGGGAGCTCACAAGCGACAATTTCATCCCATTCCTTCCGCCATCCATCAAATAACAACTCTGTTTGCCCGGTCATGTTTAATTGCTTCACCTTGGACATTTCGTCGAGTATCGGCCGATTCATAATATCCATTTTCCAGCGTTCTAGCCTTTCAATTTCTTTATAATATTTTTTCCTAATAAAATAGGTTATTAATAAAATACAAAATATAACAATAATTGCAGCAATCACATACCCCATCTACACACCTGCTCTCACAGAATACGAAGTTAACTTTCCGCATCAATATTTTTACTTATAGTAAATCATTCCCCTGATGATAGTAGGGTGAGAATGATTGGTCATCCTTATTCTTTCTTTTTAGAAAAACACACTTATCAGATTATTATAATTCAAAAATATCCTTTTCATTGTTTTTATGATAACATGTAAACGTCATTTTTTGACTATGAAATTCAATATTTTTTGGAGAAATTCATCCAAATTTCACCATTGTTCAACAATTATTATTATTTACACATATTTTTAGTGAAAGAAGCGAAGGAGGCTTGTCCATTGAGACGTGACGGACATATTCACTCACCCTATTGCCCACATGGTACCAATGATACATTTAGCGATTACGTTGAGACCGCTATCTCGTTAGGGTTTGAAGAGATTACATTTACGGAGCATGCTCCTCTCCCCAAAGGCTTTATTGACCCCACTCCAGCTAAGGATAGCGGTATGAAAGAGCACGACATCCACGACTATTTTCATGATATTAAAAAAGTAAAAAATAAATATAAAGGTCAAATTAAAATAAATTGTGGACTTGAAATTGATTATATCGAGGGATTCGAGGAGGAGACTATGTCTTTTCTAGCAAAATTTGGTCCAAACCTTGACGATGCCATTTTATCTGTTCATTTCCTAAAACAAGAAAATGGCTATGAATGTATGGATTATAGTCCTGAGGTGTTTGGCGAAATGGTTAAAGACTATGGTTCTGTTGATGCTCTTTATCGAAAATATTATGAAACATTAAAAAAATCGATCCTTGCTGATTTAGGACCATATAAACCAAAACGAATCGGTCATATGACTCTTGCCCATAAATTCCAAAAGAAGTTTCCGGTAAGCGGAGATTTTAACAATGAAATTGAAGATCTATTATTGACGATAAAAAACGCTGGGTATGAATTAGATTATAATGGTGCCGGCACCGCCAAACCCCTTTGTCGTGAACCCTATCCGCCAAACTGGGTTGTTGAGAGAGCTTTAGAATTGGAAATCCCTCTCGTATATGGATCAGATGCCCACCAAAAGAAAGAGTTAGCTCAAGGATTACCGTTTATGACTTTCACAAAAACATCCTAACCAGTTAACCGGTTAGGATGTTTTTTTACAAACTAAATTTTTATTAAGCGGCTTCATGCATACTACTCCATCAATCCATTGATAAATTTCCTTTAAATAACCTTCGATAAAGTAACGTTCATGAGGGAATACATGTAGAACTTCTGTTAGGTATTGTGTATTTAAAAATGGAATCGACAACAATCCTTTAAATTGAATCATAAGATATTTTATCGAATTAGGACTAAATTCCTTGGTCTCAATGCCCTTTTCAATTACAGCATTAAAAATATACCTCTCCTTCGCGTAATACGTTGATAAAATTTCCCTAACTACTTGGGAGTCTATCGACATTTCACGCAAGACGAACCTCGTGAGATGGATATGATCGCACTGGTAAAACCAAAGATTCGCGGCAATATTTTTCAAACATTCAGTTGCTCCCGAATCTAAAGTGACAAAACCCTTTTCCAATTCCGACATGTATTTTTCAAAAAAGACAGTTAGGCAATGTTCTAGAAGACCACGTTTGCCCTGGAAATAATAGGATATATTCGCTGCATTAACCTTTGCTTCTTTAGCTATATCGCGAATCGACGTTCCATCATAGCCATTAGAATTAAACAGCGAAACAGCTGCTGATACAATTGCACCCTTAGAATTTTTCCTCAATTTACTGCCTCCTAACTAGACGCTAGACGGTTACGTCTAACGCCTACCTACTGAATATCGGTCGGTAAATCTTATTAATGAAAAATTCGGGTCTTTTTACGATTTTCCTCTTTATTTATATCGACAAAGTCCTATGTTTTCCGCTCAATCTATCGAAAAACCCGGAACTATGATCGGGTTTGTATAGATACAGTCAGATATTTGACGAATTTAGACGATTAACTCCTGTTGTTGTGTCACTTTATTCTTCCCAGAAGTCTTTGCAGCGTACAGAGCTTGATCAGCACGGAGAAATAAATCCTTCTCCGTTTCTTTACGGTTTTCACTCCAATGTGAGACTCCACAAGAAATTGTAACCTTGGGATTGGTTGACCCTTGTACCGCTTTAACTAGTCTATTGGCTATCATCATCCCTTTTTCTAGCGGTATACCCGGCAGATAAATAGCTAATTCCTCTCCACCCCATCGGCAACCAGTATCGGATGTCCGAATACTCTTCTTTATAAGGTTGGCAACCTGAATGAGAACCTCATCACCAACTTGATGACCATAGCTATCATTAACCTTTTTAAAATTGTCTATATCCATTAAAATAAAACTTCCTTGGCGATCTTCCTTCATAGAGTCGTGAATTTTTTCATCCAAATAGTTCCGTGAATAAAGCTTGGTTAAATAATCGGTAACCACCATTTGCTCTAATTCTTCCCTTAAAGTTGAATTAACAAATGATAAAGTAGAATGATATACAAGGGATTGCAGTAGCTTATACGATTCAAACGAGAAATGATAAGGCTTTTCATGCATGACCAGGATAAAGCCCACTACCATTTCGTGTTGAATCATTGGAATGGCCATAATCGAACGGAATTGTTTATCTGGCAGCAAATCGAAATCACCAATTAAGATAGCATCCTTTTCTCTTTGAAGTTTATCTTGGAAATACTTTAGATAAGCTTTCACTTGCTTATTAAAGAAAAAATTAGAACTTCCCACTAAAACCTTAAACTTCTTAGACTCCTTTGAAAAAAGAACAAAGCCAACTTCATCGGCATCAAACGACGAAATAATTTGATTACATATATAAGGAACAGTATCAGTAAGACGGAGTTTCATATTTAACCGGTGCGAAACCTGATTAATTAATTGGAGATCGACGACTAACTGCTGTGATTGCTGATACAATTGTGCGTTTTCCAATGCATTCCCAGCTGTATTGGCCAACAGTGAAATAAAATCTACTTCGTATATTGGAAAAACATAACCATCCATAGCAGTGATTTCCAAAACCCCATATACGCCTTGCTTTCCTTGTAATGGAGCATAGACAACCGAATGCTTATCCTCAATATCGGCGTCGATTTGAATCATGCCTGTCACGTAAGCTTTCATTAGGGATAGGTTTTCACTTTCACTCTGTTGCAAAAAAGTTATCGGCAAATGTTCGAAACGCTCACTGTCTTGAGAAAGAAAAAGTGAGTATGTAAAACTTGGATAGAACTCTTGTAATATTTCAATAACCTTTTCTAATACAGCTCCCATATCCATAGTCGAGTGAAACTTTTCAGTGACTCTAAAAAGCTGTCTGTATCTCTTTTCTTTCATACTTATCGTTGATATATACTGAGCATTCTTTAAAAACTGTCCACAAACCTTTCCGATATCCTCCAAAAAGGGTTGAGAAAGAAACATATGTTGCTGGCTCACACCAATAATTTGACCAAATGTAGTTTCAGCACTTTTAACAGGAATATGAAAAGCAAACAATTTCATTTCACTACCATTGAAATGAAATAGTCTGTTTGGACTTTCTAATGCAGCTGAAACTAACGATACTTCCTCAATTCGAATACCCTCAACCAGTAATTGCTCCCGCCATTGTGGAGCAATATAAAAATGGATATCCTGCAGCCGGAAGATTTCATTAACTGCAATGGTCATCTTCTCCAGAACATGTTCAAAATGGGACAAAGCATAGGGATCATCCAAAATATCAATAAAATGGCTTTTTAATTTTACTAGGTCAATATGTTCCATCTCTCATCACCCTTAATGGTGTTTTATAAAAGTATTTTCTGCTTAAATGAAGCAAAGAACATTGGAAATATCATTATGAATCACTATTTTTTATTATATTATTATAACATAATGCTTTTCTGATGATATCGCCTCCCTCGAAAAATATTAACAATCGTAAAATGACCTTGACATTTCCTCTAAAAAAATTATATAATATTCTTTGTGTAAAATAGCGCAGCCTATATAAGCACTTTTTTGTATTCATTTTGTTCCATCGGTTGACAATTCAGCCAAAATGATGGGGTATTGTGTAACCCTCAGCTGCGAGGGCGAAGGTACATGAAAACAAAATGAGCATCATCGTTGCTTCATTTATGGTTTTTATTTTACTAAATAAAAACACAAGGAGGAGTCATTCATGGCTCGTTATACTGGTCCAAGTTGGAAATTATCTCGTCGTCTTGGTGTTTCACTAAGCGGTACAGGAAAAGAATTAGAAAAGCGTCCTTACGCTCCAGGTCCTCACGGTCCTAACCAACGTAAAAAGCTTTCCGAATACGGATTGCAATTACAAGAAAAGCAAAAACTTCGTCACATGTACGGAGTAACTGAACGTCAATTCCGCAACCTTTTTGACAAAGCAGGCAAAATGGGTGGAATCCACGGTGAAAACTTCATGATTCTTCTTGAAGCACGTTTAGACAATCTTGTTTACCGTTTAGGTTTAGCTCGCACTCGTCGTGCAGCTCGTCAATTAGTAAACCACGGTCACGTTTTAGTTGATGGAGCACGCGTTGATATCCCATCATACCGCCTAAAACCAGGTCAAACAATTGGTCTTCGTGAAAAATCACGTAACCTTGATGTAGTTAAAGAAGCAATCGAAGTAAACAACTTCGTTCCTGACTATGTTACATTTGATGCTGAAAAACTTGAAGGAACTTTCACTCGCTTACCTGAGCGTTCTGAACTTCCTGCTGAAATTAACGAAGCATTCATCGTTGAGTTCTACTCTCGTTAATCTTTTTAAAAAACCTTTGCCTACTTGGCAGAGGTTTTTTTGTTTACTGGAATAGAGTAGAGATTACATATATTTGAAGTAACCAGCACGAAAAAGACCCCCCCATATAATAGGAAGGTCTTACAAAACTTAGTATTTAATTAAAAAGTACTTCTTCTTGCCCCGGCGAATGATTGTAAATTGACCTTCGATTTGATCCGCTTTTGTAATCAGGTAGTTTGCATCGGTTAATCTTTCACCATTTACATAAACAGCTCCATTGGCAATATCCTCCCGAGCTTGACGCTTAGATGACACGATTTTTGTAGTAACAAGCAAGTCAACAAGACTTGTTTCCTTGTCGGCATTGCTTGTAAATGAAGGGACATCTTTAAAGCCTTGTTTAATTTCCGTAGCAGTTAAATTACGAACATCACCACTAAATAGCGCTGCGGAAATTTTTATCGCTTGCTGAAGTGATTCTTCACCGTGAATCATCCGAGTCATTTCTTCAGCCAAAGCCTTTTGCGCTTTACGAAGATGTGGTTCCTCTTGAACCGCCATTTCCATTTCTTCAATGCTTTCCTTCGATAAGAAGGTAAAGAACTTCAAGTATTTTACAACATCAGCATCGGCTGTGTTGATCCAAAATTGGTAGAATTCGTAAGGAGATGTTTTTTCAGGATCAAGCCAAATAGCACCACTTTCCGTTTTACCAAACTTTGTTCCATCTGCTTTAGTAACAAGAGGAATTGTCAGGCCGAAAGCTGGCTTTGAACCCTCTAGGCTCATTTTACGAATCAATTCCAAACCAGTAGTGATATTTCCCCACTGATCGCTTCCACCAATTTGCATTCTACATTGGTGTTTTTCGTATAGATGGAAGAAATCCATTGCTTGTAAAATGGTATAAGTAAATTCAGTAAAGGAAATTCCAGTTTCCAATCGAGATGAAATAGTATCCTTTGCCAACATATAATTTATGCCAACATGCTTTCCAAAGTCTCTTAAAAAAGTAACGATATCCATCGAACCTGCCCAATCATAGTTATTGACCATGATTGCACCATTAGAACCTTCGAAATCAAAAATTCTTTCTAGTTGTTTTTGCAAGCACTGAGCGTTATTTTGAACGATTTCAAGTGTCTGTAATTTACGCTCTTCTTTTTTCCCACTCGGGTCGCCAATTAATCCTGTCGCACCACCAACAAGTACAATTGGGCGATGTCCGGCTAATTGAAACCGGCGAAGTGTTAGGAATGGCAATAAATGTCCAATATGCATGCTGTCAGCTGTAGGGTCAACCCCACAGTATAGAGAAATACTTTCTTTATTTACCGTTTCAGCTATTGCAGCTTCATCGGTTTGCTGATAAATAATCCCCCTCCATGCAAGATCTTGTAATAATTCGCTCATAAATAATTCCTCCTTAAAAATAAAAAACGCCCCTGCAAATATGCAGGGACGCTAAAATGCGCGGTACCACCCAAATTAAGAACCAATAATTTGGTTCTCCACTCAAAAGAATAACGGTTAAACCGTCCACTGCTACTTATTCATTCTAGTTCACAGTGAATGCTCAGGGAGGTAATTCATCCTTCTATTTGTACCGGCTCGCAGCAACCGCCGATTTTCTGAAACAGGGATAGAAGCATTACTGATTTCCCATCAATGCTCAATATTACTTTAATTATAAAACATTACCATACAACCACCGTCACTGTCAATTTATCATTGTAATAATTAGGAAATATGACGATGTTTGTCATTTTTTGTGCTACTTTATGCTATAATGTATGTGATTTTAGGGGGTTTGATTTACATGGGTGAGAGCCAAAAATGGAGGCAAATATTGAAGTCAAAAATGCAATTTTTAACTAATAAGCGTTTTACAAAAAAAATGTCCATAACTTATCAAGTAATATGGAATCTGGTCTTACTACTATTTATTATTTTACTTCTTGGTGGGACATTTGCATTTGGTGTAGGTGGAGGTTATTTTGCTTCCCTCGTAAAAGACGAGCCCATTCGACCCTATGATAGCATGAAAAAGCAAATATATAATTATGAAGAAACATCAGAATTATATTTTGCTAATGATGTGTTTTTAGGAGATTTGCGCTCGGATATTGTCCGCGAAGAGGTAAAGCTTGATAGTGTCTCAAAATTTTTGCTTGATGCTGTTATTGCTACGGAAGATGAATATTTTTACAAACATAGTGGGATCGTACCCAAAGCCATCCTTCGAGCTATGTTTCAAGAGGTAACGAACTCAGCGGTACAAACTGGTGGAAGTACATTAACCCAACAATTAATTAAAAACCAAATCTTAACAAATGAAGTTTCATTTGAAAGAAAAGCAAAAGAAATATTATTAGCACTTCGACTTGAGAAATTCTTTGAAAAAGAAGAAATCCTTGAAGCATATTTGAATGTTTCTACCTTTGGAAGAAATTCTTCCGGAAGAAATATCGCTGGTGTACAAACAGCTGCTAAAGGAATATTCGGTGTGGAAGCGATTAATTTAACGTTGCCACAAGCAGCCTTTATCGCTGGTCTTCCACAAAGCCCATTTGGCTATACACCGTATACCCAAGAAAAAACAATCAAAAACAATTTACAACCAGGTCTAGATAGAATGAAAACAGTGCTTAGAAGAATGTTTGATGGTGGATATATTAATAAGCAACAATATGATGAAGCTTTAGTCTACGATATTACTAAGGACTTTATCCCGCCACAAGCGAGCCTTCAGGGAAAATACCCTTATCTAACAACTGAACTTGAAATGAGATCCATTGATATTTTAGCAACTATTCTGGCAAAACAAGATGGCTATGAAGAACAGGATTTGCAAAAGGATAAGAATTTAAATGCAGAATACCATGCTATTGCCGATTTAAATATCCGCCAAAATGGCTACAAAATTCATTCAACTATCAATAAAGATATTTATGATGTTATGCAAATAGCAAAGGATAATTATCCTTATTATGGACCGGATAAGCCTCAGCCCACGATAGACCCTGATACAGGGGAACCGATTACTGTTAAAGAACCCGTAGAGGTTGGAGCGACCCTAATCGAAAATAAAACCGGTAAAATTATCAGCTTTGTCGGTGGTCGCAATCATCAGCGTGAGCAGCTAAATCACGCAACACAAGCGATTCGCCAAAACGGGTCAACGATGAAGCCATTGCTTGTTTATGCTCCGGCTTTTGAGCTCGGTTTAGCAGCACCAGGAACAATCCTTCCTGATGTACCGTTACGTTTAAACCCGGCAAGTAGCAAAGTTTGGCCAATGAACTATGATAGACGCTTTAGCGGATTAGTTTCTGCTCGACATGCAGTAACAGTATCCTATAACGTTCCAGCAGTTAAGCTTTATAAAGACATTATTAGCCATCGACCGGCAACATTTTTAGCGAAGAATGGCTTTACTTCATTGTTAGATCCCGATTATACAAACTTAGCAACGGCAATTGGTTCTTTGGAAAACGGTGTAACCGTTGAAGAAAATACAAATGCTTTTGCTACATTTGCAAATGGCGGTAAGTTTGTTGATGCCTATATGATTGAAAAAATTACCGATCGTGATGGCACTATCATTTACCAACATGAAACTAAGGAAGAAGAAGTGTTCAGTCCGCAAACCTCTTATTTGATGACTGATGTCCTACGCGATGTAATTAGCTCAGGTACGGCAACACCAATTAAAGGTCGGATGAAATTCAACTCGGATTGGGCTGGTAAGACTGGTACTGGAAATGATTATGTTGATTCTTGGTTTGTTGGATATAACCCGAATGTATCTTTAGGTATATGGACAGGCTATGATACCCCGAAATCGTTAAAAACTAATGGTGGATTGCATTATGGTACGCGAACCATGTATTTATGGGCAGATTTAATCAATGCCGCTTATAATGTTAATCCAGAATTAATCGATCCAGCGGAATCATTCAAAATGCCACCAGGGATTGTTTCTCGATCCTTCTGTGCTGTTTCCGGATTGCTTCCATCGGATGCATGTTCTAGAGCTGGTTTAGTTGATACAGACCTTTTCAATGCAAAATTTGTTCCTACTAAAGTGGATGATAGTCTAATTGAGGGTAAGTATGTTCAAATTGGCGATAAAAAATATTTAGCTTTAGATTCTACGCCTAGTGAATTTGCCGAAACGGGAGTCATTTTAAATCCTGATTATGTTGAAAGGCTTATTGGAACATCCATCGATGCTGCTACGTTAATTCCTAAGAAGGATCGCTGGGCAAATGTTTTAATCCCAGATGCTAGGATATCAGACAATGGTAAAACTCCTGATGCAGTGAGGGCTAACTCATCTGGAAACACGATTCAATGGAGCACACATCATGAAAATGATGTCATAGGTTACCGTGTTTATAAGCAAAGTGGAACGAGTTATAAAAAGGTAGCCAGCATTAAGGCTGGTGCAACGCTCGCTTATAATGCTGCAAACGGGATATTCTATGTTTCTGCTGTTGATATCGCTGGAAGAGAATCAGCTGCTTCAAATCTGATTCAAATTGGCAAAACTCCACCGAAGGACGATAAGCCAAAAGATGATGATAATGATGTTAATAATGAACCAAATCCACCAATCGATGATAATAAAAATGATGTGGAAGCAACTACACCTAATACCCGAAATAATACTACTCCGAGAGAGAAAACTGAACCAAAAGGTCCAACACCTTAAATTAGAGCAGTATTAACGATTAAAAAAAAGCGACCTCTTTCAAATGAAAGAGGTCGCTTTTCTATTTAGCAAGCCGCTTCCGCTTTTCACTGTCTAGCTCCAGCGCACAGCGACTAGTGAACTTCCGCCCACTTCCCTACGATAAGTCAACATCGAAGTGAAAACCGCACTTCGTGTTTCCTTTATCTCAGTCAGTGTGCTAATAAGTTCATACGTCGCTACCCGTGCGCTTCCGCTTTTCACTGTCTAGCTCCAGCGGCTAGGGGCTCGAGTCATAAGCCAATCCGGCCAAAAGGTCAAAGAACGACCTTTAGGCCGGCTCGTCTTATGCTTGTCGCCCCTGAGCGAGCCGCTTACGCTTTTCACTCTTCCATTGATGATAGGTCTCCTGTTGGTAGGTTAAGTTCCCAGGCTTTTAATACGCGGCGCATTATTTTTCCACTCCGAGTTTTTGGAAGTTTATCCCGAAACTCAATTTCACGAGGTGATGCATGAGCAGCTAAACCTGTTTTAACAAATTCACGAATCTCGGCAATTAATTGCTCACTTGGACTATAGCCCTCACGCAATGAGATAAACGCTTTTATTACCTCACCACGAATTGGATCAGGTTTCCCAATTACGCCAGCTTCTGCGACCGCTGGGTGTTCAACCAACTTACTCTCAATCTCGAATGGACCTACTCGTTCACCCGCGGTCATAATAACATCATCCACTCGTCCTTGAAACCAGAAATATCCATCTTCATCCATGTAAGCAGAATCTCCTGAAACATACCAATCGCCAAGGAAATAAGATTGGAATTTCTCATCATTCTTCCAAATCTTATTCATCATTGCTGGCCAGCCTTTTTTTATCGCCAAATTCCCCATTCGATTTGGTGGAAGCTCATTCCCTTGGTTATCAACAATAGCTGCCACAACTCCGGGAATCGGTTTACCCATCGAACCTGGTTTAATATCCATACAAGGGAAGTTGCTAATTAACTGTGCTCCCGTTTCTGTCATCCACCAATTATCATGAATCCGCAAATTAAATACCTTTTTCCCCCATCTGATAACCTCTGGATTTAATGGCTCCCCAACACTTAGAATATGGCGAAGACTAGTCAAATCAAATTCCTTCACCACTTCATCGCCTGAACTCATTAGCATTCTGAATGCCGTAGGGGCACTGTACCAAACGGTAACTCCGTACTCCTCAATCATGCTGTACCAGCCTTGAGGACTGAATCTTCCCCCAATAATGACATTCGTCGCCCCAACTAGCCAAGGACCAAAAATTCCATATGATGTACCGGTAACCCAACCTGGATCCGCAGTACACCAATAAACATCCTCATCCTGTAAATCTAATACCCACTTTGCTGTTTGATACTGTTGCAGCATGGCATTATGAACATGAAGTACACCCTTTGGTTGTCCAGTAGAACCGGATGTATAATGTAAGATCAAGCCATCATTACGGTCAACCCACTCGATATCCAGATATTTACTCGCTTCATTCATTTTCATATTAAAATCTATATACATGTCCGATTTTGTTTCGGTTAGATTTTCTCCTACTATGAAAATATGTTTTAATGCTGGAAGCTCAGTAACAGGAACCCTTTTTAATAGTTCAGGAGTTGTTACCAAAACCTTTGCTTCACTGTCACGTAATCGATCACGAACGGCACCCTCCATAAAAGCTTCAAAGAGAGGACCAACCACTGCACCCAGTTTAATGGCACCTAATACTGCAAAATATAGCTCAGGTGAACGCGGCATAAAAATGAAAACGCGATCTCCTTTCCTAACATCCCCATAGGACCTAAGTGTATTTCCCGCTTTATTTGATAAATCTTTCATTTCCTTAAAAGTATATTTTTCTTTCCTAGAGTCATTTCGGTAGAATAGAGCGACTTTGTTTTTGTTGGATGATGCTGCATGACGGTCAATCGCTTCGTAGGCCATATTCACTAGACCAGTTTCAGCCCAAGAAAATTCCTTTTCAGTTGTTTTCCAATCAAACTGTTTATACATTTCTTCGTAATTTTCTAAATTAAAATTCCCTTGTACTGCTGACAGCGCTTCCATTTTCATCAAAGATTTCCCCCTTTTCATACTCCTACTAGAATTGTATTACGAGTTTTTAGTTTTTTATTCCAAAAATTCCGATAAATAGTCACAGAAAATGATGTTATTTAAATATATCAATATTTTATTCTATCCTTTGTATAATTATCAATATATATTAATAATTATTTTCTTAGTATAAAACCACTCTACTCCTTTCCGTTTTTATTGGCCTTCTAAGTTAATAATGGTAGATTATTGGGAATTTAATTTATACCGTCAATTACAAATCAAAATAAATTGACAGAAAATTTAGTAAAAGCCCTTTATCTATCTTTATTTTATGTATAATAGGGATTAGCTATGATTGTATTATTTAGGGGTGATTGAATGGAACATAATAAAACGTATTATGCTAAAGAAATCATAACTTCAAAGGGAAACCTTTTTATTGAAGGACCTGTTTCACCCGAAAAACTGGCAGAGTACGAATTTCACGATGACTTGACAGCGTTTCGTCCAGGACCACAACAACATAAAGCATTAGTTGGAATTGCTCGTTTACCTGAAGGAAGAATCATCATCGCCCGCATTCAAAACATGATCGTTGGATATGTTACTTTCCTTTATCCTGATCCCCTTGAACGGTGGTCAGAAGGAAAAATGGATGATTTAATTGAGCTAGGTGCCATTGAAGTCAGTCCTCAATTTCGCGGATGTAAAGTAGGAAAGAACATGTTACAGGTTTCGATGATGGATGATGCCATGGAAGATTATATTATCATTACAACGGAATATTATTGGCATTGGGATTTAAAACGAACAGGTCTAAATGTTTGGGAGTACCGGAGAATATTGGAGAAAATGATGAATAGCGTAGGTCTGGAGTGGTATGCGACTGATGATCCAGAGATTAGTAGCCATCCGGCCAATTGTCTAATGGTTAAAATTGGTAGCAGGATTCCACCTGAGTCAATTGAAAAGTTTGACCATGTAAGATTTATGAATCGATTTATGTATTAACCAAGGCTAGCCTTTCATGTATGACTAGAATCGACTTTTGGAATACAAGGTACTATAATTTATTAATTGGAAAGTAAAGGGGGATTTTAATATATGATAGTTGAGGAAATTATGAAAACAAAGGTTGCGGCATTGTATCAACATAACACGATTTCAGAAGCCATTCAATTAATGGATCAGAAAAAAATCCGCCATATTCCGATTATTAATGAAGAACAAAATGTCATTGGATTGATTACTGACCGAGACATTCGTGATGCAACTCCATCAATATTTTATGCAGAGGAGCATCGTGATGTATTAGATAAACCACTGCATACTATTATGAAAACCGATGTCATTACCGGTCATCCACTAGATTTTGTAGAAGAAATTTCTGCAGTTTTCTATGATCACCATATTGGTTGTTTACCAATTGTCAGCGATAATAAACTGGCTGGGATTATTACTGAAACAGATTTATTAAGAACCTTAGTTGAACTGACCGGAGCCCATCAACCAGGATCCTTGATTACCCTAAAAGTTCGTAATATTACCGGAGTTCTCGCTGATGTTACGGCCATTATCAAACAACGGAGAGCAAATATCCAAAGCGTACTCGTTTACCCAGATAAAAAGGATGATAATTATAAAAATTTGGTCATTAGAATTCAAACGATGAACCCTATGAATGTAATCGACAATTTAGAAAAGGCTGGTCATACAGTCCTTTGGCCAAATGTACCAGGTATTTCCTAATGGCCCATTCTATATTTGTCTATTCAAACAATCTATTAAACTATAAATTTAATGATGATCATCCTTTTAATCAAAAACGTTTAGAAATTACTGTTGATTTATTAAAAAGTATAGGTGCCATCAAGGAATCTCAAATTATTGCTCCGCGAATGGCATCTGATGAGGAACTTTGCCTCATCCACGATCACAATTATGTTCAGGCAGTAAGATCAGCTGGGCTTGGTCAATTAACAGAAAAAGTGGCGGAAAACTATGGACTTGGAACAGAAGACGTCCCTATATTCCCTAATATGCATGAGGCAAGCGCATACCTCGTTGGAGGTACTTTAACGGCGGTTGATAATGTTATGGAGGGCAAGGCTAACCATGCCCTTAGTCTTGGAGGAGGCCTTCACCATGGATTCCGAGGTAAAGCTTCAGGTTTCTGTATCTATAATGATTGTTCGGTTGCGATAAAATATCTTCAAGAAAAATATAAAGCTAGAGTATTATATATAGACACTGACGCCCACCATGGGGATGGAGTTCAATGGACATTTTACGATGACCCCAATGTTTGTACCCTCTCTATCCATGAGACGGGTCGCTATTTGTTTCCAGGTACAGGTAATATTAATGAACGTGGGCAAGGGGACGGCTACGGATACACCTTTAATATTCCTTTAGATGCCTTTACCGAGGATGAGTCTTTTCTTAATGCCTATACTGCCGCAATCCAAGAGGTTGCTGAATTTTTCAAACCAGACGTAATCTTAACCCAAAATGGTGCTGATGCCCATTATTATGACCCTCTTACCCATTTATCAAGCACAATGAAAATTTATCGAGAAATCCCTAAAATTGCCCATAAGATTGCTCATCAATATTGTGACGGCAGATGGATAGCTGTGGGCGGAGGGGGCTATGATATTTGGCGTGTCGTCCCTCGAGCCTGGTCATTATTATGGATGGAAATGACTGAAAACTCAAATTCTTCTGGCAACTTACCTACGAAGTGGCTAGAAAAGTGGCAGTCGCAATCACCTGTTACACTACCAAAAGAGTGGGATGATCCCAAGGACTTATATCCCGTTATTCCGAGAAAATCCGAAATAACCGAAAAAAATGCTCTTACAGTCAATAAAGCATTGTATTCAATTCGCAATGACAAGAATACATAAAAAAACTCGTCGATTGGCGAGCGAGAATCCCAAGTGTTGATTTATTACTTGGGATTTTTTTTCGATTTTCGTATTGCTTCACTGCATTTCACTTTGTAGGTGCCATTTTTTATTTACGTATAAACCTAACCTTATTTATCGACGAAGGTGTGGGATTTTTTCTTACAAAATTTACCAATTTGTTTTATCGCAGAGTCCTTCTCTGTATTCAAGCTTATAGCATACCCCTTATGCTAGCTTTTTTGGATTTTATGGTTGCTATAAGGCTTCTATGGTACCACTTTTGCTAGCTTTTTAATATAAATAGTGTCCTATAAGCCCGATAGGATACCCTATTTGCTAGCTTTTTTCATTTTTTCGTACCATAGAAATCAACTAATCAGTAGGTTCCACCCACATACCCACATGGGTACTACTAACTTACCCACTAATTTTCACATTATTTCCTCAATATTACTTTTTCCTCCTCCCAGTCAATCCCTTAAAATAGGTATTTTTGTTAGCTGAGAACAAGTCTGCCAATTTACCCCACCCAAAATAAGCCTTTCCCCATTACTTTTCCATATATTAATCCGAAATTTCCCTATAAATCCCCATTTCGCGTACATGCCTATACGGGTATTAGGTAAAATATCCACTTAATTGCCAAAAAGTTGCGCTCATAAGATGAAAAAGGGCTAATCCGCAATATCTAATTTAATAAGTTCCTAAAAAACAAACAAAACGAGGCCGCGATCAAAACGGCCTCGTTATTTCATATCTATTTTGTGGAATCTCGCTCTTCAATCCTATGTGGAAGGACGATAATTTCACTGTTGATTTTTTCCTTATTCATAAATTTAGTCAGTAATCTCATCGCAACCGCACCAATATCATACAAAGGCTGAACCACAGTCGTTAATTGCGGTCGAACCATTAAGGTTAATCTGGTATTATCTGAACTAATCACTTCAAAATCGTCTGGAATTTGAAAACCTCTATCCTCAGCTCCATGGACAACCCCTAAGGCCATTTCATCTGAACCTACAAAGATAGCAGTAGGTCTATTTGCTACTTCGGCTAATTTTTCAAAAGCTTCAATTCCGGAATCATAGGAATCGTCACCTTCAACCACAAGCTCTTCAAGATAATCAATCCCAGCTTCCTGTAATGCACGTTTGTAGCCGACTAATTTCTTTTCACTATTAATTGGTTCATACAAAGGGCCAATAACAAAGGCAATACTCTTATGGCCCTTCTCAATAAATTTCGTAGTAACATCAAAAGCCGCTTGCTCATAATCAATATTGACTGACGGAATTTTTCCAGATGACTCAATAGAGCCTGCCAACACAATCGGAACGTCTGATTTCTCAAATTCCTCAACATGCTCTGGAGTAATATTACCACTCATAAACACGATTCCATCAACCTGTTTACCTAACATTGTGTTAAGCAAATGTAACTCTTTGTCTTTATTTTGATCAGAATTACTTAAGATAATATTATATTTATACATGGTCGCAATATCTTCTATTCCTCTTGTTAAATCAGCAAAAAAGGTATGAGAAATATCAGGAATAATAACACCAACAGTCGTCGTTTTCTTACTAGCCAAACCTCTTGCCACGGCGTTCGGGCGGTAACCTAATCTATCAATTACTTCTGATACTTTCTTCCTTGTAGCTGGCTTTACATTTGGATTTCCATTTACAACCCGGGAAACTGTGGCCATTGAAACATTAGCCTCTCTGGCTACATCATAAATCGTAATATTCATGACAGCAACTCCTTCATTTATACCCACTATCTTATTATTTATAGCTTACTGCAACACCCGCAGTCTAAACCAACTTTTTAGTTTGTGAGATACTAAACTTGTCTAATTATGTATTCAATAATACGACACACTACCGCTTGCCGCAATGTCAAGATGGAAATTTAACAAATAATTAATTAAAATATATCATTTTTGTTAAAAAACTAGCAAAGCGTAAGCGGATTGGTCAGCCCCGACAGTACCAATCACTAAAGAAAAACCTCCTTCTCAGGAGGTTTTTTTGTTCGTATATCCTTAATAATCCTAAAACCAGTTACAACCTTACAAAAGGAGTGTCCTTTAATCCCTCTAAGAAGGTGTCGAATTGTTTTAAATCCATTTGTTGAGCTGAATCAGATAAAGCAACGGCAGGATCTGGATGAACCTCAGCCATAACACCATCTGCACCGATTGCCAACGCTGCTCTTGCACACGGTAACAGTAAATCTTTTCTTCCAGTTGAATGGGTTACATCAACCATAACCGGTAAATGTGTTTCTTGTTTTAAAATCGGAACAGCAGATATATCTAAAGTATTTCTTGTGGCCTTTTCGTAAGTACGAATTCCTCTTTCACAAAGAATAATTTGATCATTTCCCTGTGACATAATGTATTCAGCAGCATTAATAAATTCTTCAATCGTTGCAGCTAAACCACGTTTTAATAATACTGGTTTTTTCACAGCACCCGCAGCTTTCAAAAGCTCAAAGTTTTGCATATTACGAGCACCAATTTGAATCACATCAATGTAATCAAGTGCTGTTTCGATATCTGCAGGATTAACAATTTCACTGATTACAGCTAAACCATATTCATCGCCAACACGTTTAAGAATTTTTAATCCTTCTAATCCAAGACCTTGGAAATCGTATGGTGATGTTCTAGGCTTGTATGCTCCACCACGCAATAATTTAAACCCTTTTTCTTTAACTGCTGCAGCAACTGCTGCTACCTGCTCATAAGATTCAACCGAACATGGTCCGAAGACAAAATGCGGAGTGCCATCACCAATTTTTACACCTTTAACATCAACAATTGTATTTTCTGGTTTCTTCTTACGTGAAACTAACAGAGCTTTACGATGGTCATCTTCCTGTAATTCAAGACCAGCTTTGAAAATTTGTTTAAACATATGTTCAACCGTTGAATTTTCAAAAGGGCCGTCATTATGCTCCTTAATTAAATCGAGCATTTTTCTTTCACGCAAAGGATCGTAACGGTTCACACCTTGTGTTTCTTTAACACGACCGATTTCTTGCACTAATTTAGCCCTTTGGTTAATAAGAGAAAGTAGCTGTAAATTTAATTCGTCAACATTATTCCGTAACTTATCCAGTTCTTGATTACTCATGTCCAGCCCTCCAATTGATAATTGCCATCGGCATTTAACATTCAATTTGTCCATTGTTAATAGAGATAATCTTTATTCTTCCTATGATTATGGATAATTATATATGATGAATGTTTCCTTGTCACCAAAAAACTTTAACAATTAAACGCTTTTAAGCACTAAAGTATTTTATGCTTCAATAACCAAATTTGCTCATTAACTCATTGGATTATTTAGGTAAAAAAAACATCCGTTGCTGGATGTCTTTACTTATTTCCTTGACTTATTTCATTTAACACATCATATGTAATTTTCCAATGAGATGTATGCCATGTTACACTTTTATTTGTAAAAAGTAAGGCCTGTGGGGATTCGTGTTTCACGTTAAAGGTTTCAGCAATATAATTTGCTAGTGGACGAGAATCCTGCACGACCAAATAGTAACTTGAATAATCAGGATTTGCCTTTGAAAACTTATCATATTCATCATAGGCACCTTGGCTAATTGGACAAGTGAGACTATGTTTTAAAATCAAAAATGAATCTTTTGATTTTAATACTTGTTCAAATTGCTCAACTGAATCTAATTTTTGCATTTCTAATTCCCCCTGTAAGAAAAGCGCAAGCGCCTTGGTCAGCGGCGTATGAACTTATAGCCCATCGACTGAGATAAAGGAAACACGAAGTGCGGTCTTCACTTCGATGTTGACTTATCGTAGGGAGGTGGGCGGAAGTTCACTAGACGCTAGGACGCTTGCGCTAGACACTAATCTAGTTTCAAAAAACTTATACTTTCTTTACTGTAAATAAAACCTCATTGATGGTCTTCCAACGAAAAAAGCGATTCAACCCACTTAACATGGGCTTTCTCGCTTTAATTTTCCTGTAATCTTATCACTTAAAGAATTGGTTAGCAAATTTAATGACTGAGTTTTTCCTCTGTTTCATCAAATGCTTTTTTTGTTTCTGCAAGCATTAATTGGATAGAATCTATATCAGTATCAAGATTATCTTCTGCATTATCTTGATTTTTACCCCGTAATTTTGCCAATGCTTCTGTGGATTGTTGAGTAATCGTTTGAGTTAATGAATTTGTTTTTTCTTTAGTCATTTGCGCAAGATCTGACACCTTAGTTTGCAGGGAACCTGCTTTTTCTTTTAAAGAAGCTGTTTGGTTACTCACCTGTTCACTAACTTGTTCTCGTAAGGCAGTTCCTGATTTTGGAGAAAGCCATAATGCCATAGCAGCACCAATTACTCCTCCAACAACTGCACCTAGTAAAAAGTCTTTTGTTCCAGTCTTTTCAGATTTGTCATTCAACAGATCATACTTTTCATTATTATAATTCATCAATTTGGTCCCCTCCATAAATCAGTATTTTAATGTTCTCTTTCACGTTTAATTGTGACACTTTGTTTTTCCTGCTTACGTTGCTTCCATTTGTCTTTTAATTCCAAAAAAACATTACCCCACTGGATGACTTGTGTAATTTTTTCTTGATTTTGTTCTACACTTTGATTAACGGAAGTTGTCACTGTCTGAAGCGAATGATTGAATTTTTGAATAGAACTCCCAACATCCTTTACAGAATTAACGACCCCATTTAAGCTATCCACTTTTTCATGGATGTCATCAGCTAAAGCATTAGTTTTCTTTAACAAATCAGTTGTTTCACTCGTCACTCCATCAAG
Organism: uncultured Bacillus sp.; assembly: GCA_937894355.1. Classification (GTDB taxonomy): domain Bacteria; phylum Bacillota; class Bacilli; order Bacillales; family Cytobacillaceae; genus Bacillus_BU. The sequence continues at coordinate 31,800 of CALCRD010000285.1, read as the reverse complement.
TTGAGTTTCAAGACCTATTAAGGTTTTTGAAACACTCTCAAGAGTTCCTTGTAAGGTTTTAAGCGTTTTTGCAAGATAAATGACTAATATTAGAAATGCAATTGCAATTAATGCAACGCTTAAGTAAAGGATTAGTTTCAATGATTGGCACCTCCGTTGTTTTATACCTATGTTTTACCGACTATGTCGGGAATAAACCCTTTCTACAATATTTCAATAGAACAGGGGCGAATTCCTTCAAAAATCGAAGGATATTTCATTTTAAACACAACATTTCCATTTCAATGCCTTAGATTCAACAAAAATAGAGAATTAGGTTACAATATTAACTGTGAAAATCATATGATTGATAAGGATGTGGAGGGACTAATATGAAAGATTCTCGAATTGAAAAACTGGCACACAATTTAATCAATTACTCTGTTCGCCTTCAAAAAGGTGAAAAGGTCTTAATTGAAAATTTCGGCTTACAGCGCGAGCTTGTTACTGCCTTAGTTAACGAAGCATACGCTGCGGGAGGATTTCCGTTTGTCTTGTTAAAGGACCAGCAGGTCGACCGCTCCCTTCTCTTAGGTGCACAAGAGGAACATTTTAATTTAATGGCCGATTTCGAAGCAAATGTAATGAGCCAAATGAATGCTTATATTGGACTTCGTTCCGGTGATAATATCAATGAACAGGCTGATGTCCCTGCTGATAAAATGAAAATCCACGGGAAAACAATAGGGAAAAAAGTACATCGAGATATTCGCGTTCCTAAAACAAAATGGGTTGTTCTGCGTTACCCTACCTCTTCCATGGCCCAGCTTGCCAGAATGAGCACTGAGGGCTTCGAAGATTTCTATTTTAATGTATGTAATCTTGACTACGGAAAAATGGACCGAGCTATGGATAACCTAGTTACTTTAATGAATAAAACGGATAAAGTTCGCCTTAGCGGTACTGGTACGGATTTAACTTTTTCCATAAAAGATATTCCAGCAATCAAATGCTCTGGTCAAATGAATATTCCTGATGGAGAAGTCTTTACAGCTCCTGTACGCGATTCTGTCAATGGTGTAATTACCTATAACACTCCTTCACCATATCAGGGTTTTACCTTTGAAAACGTAAAGCTTACCTTTGAAGCCGGGAAAATTATCAAAGCGGAAGCGAATAACACTGAGCGGATTAACAAAATTTTTGATACAGATGAAGGCGCAAGATATGTTGGGGAATTTGCGATTGGAGTCAATCCGTATATCTCCCAACCAATGCAAGATATTTTATTCGATGAAAAAATTGATGGCAGTTTCCACTTCACACCTGGTCAATGCTATGATGAGGCATTTAACGGAAACCAATCTGACATTCATTGGGACCTCGTTAACATTCAAAGACCAGATTACGGTGGCGGAGAAATTTATTTCGATGATGTCTTAATTCGAAAAGATGGTCGTTTCGTCATTCCAGAGCTTGAGGCATTAAACCCAGAAAATCTTAAATAAAACAGAAAAAATGAAAAGAGGATGCAGAATATAAAAATTCTGCATCCTCTTTTTTCATTAAGCTAATTCTTGTTCATATGCTTCTTGAAATTTTTGAATATCACCAGCACCCATAAAAATAATTACACTATTTTCGTGCTGTTTTAATAAGTAGGTGTCTTTTTCATCTAATAATTTGGCCCCAGGAACCCTTTCCTGTAGATCCTTAATTGAAAGCTTTCCATGAACTTCACGAGCAGAACCAAAAATTTCACAAAGATAGACCTTATCCGCTATCTTTAAACTTTCCGCAAAATCATCAAGAAAAGTTTGGGTTCTCGTAAAAGTATGTGGCTGAAAAACTGCAATGATTTCCCGATTGGGATACTTTTGAAAGGCAGAATCAAGAGTTGCCTTGATTTCCGTTGGATGGTGAGCATAATCATCAATAATGATTTGCGATCCAATTTGCTTTTCCGAAAATCTTCTTTTCACTCCGTTAAATGTCACTAATTGCTCTTTTATTATTTTTATATCCATGCCTTCATAATGACATAGAGCAATCACAGCAAGGGCATTAAGCACACTATGATCCCCAAACGAAGGAATCGTAAATGTATCATAAAAAGTATTTCGAACAAAAACATCAAATGTCGTTCCATCAGTAGACTTCACAATATTTCTAGCTTGAAAATCATTATCCATACCAAACCCATAAAAAAGAACAGGAACCTTTGCTTGAATCTTTTGCAAATGTTCATCGTCTCCCCAAGCAAATATCCCTTTCTTTACTTGCCATGCCATTTCTTGGAAAGCAGAAAAAACATCTTTAATATTGGCAAAGTAATCTGGGTGATCAAAATCAATATTGGTCATGATCGCATAGTCTGGAAAATAAGATAGGAAATGTCGTCTGTATTCACACGCTTCAAATACAAAATACTCAGCATCCTTCTCGCCTTTACCTGTGCCATCACCAATTAAAAAAGATGTTGGCTTCGATCCCTTAATAACATGTGCTAAGAGTCCTGTTGTTGATGTCTTTCCGTGTGCACCAGTTATTGCAATACTAGTAAAGTTTTGCATGAAATCACCTAAAAAACGGTGATATCTTACGATAGGAAGACCCAGTTTCATAGCTTCTTGAATTTCCTCATGAGTATCAGGAAAAGCGTTCCCTGCGATGATCGTCATCCCCGGCTGAATGTTTTCCTTTTGAAACGGAAGGATCTTTATTCCAGATTGCTCTAGGGCCTGTTGAGTAAAAAAGCGCTTTTCGACATCGGAGCCTTGAACTTGAAACTTCATATCATGCAGAACTTGTGCAAGAGCACTCATCCCGGACCCCTTAATACCTACAAAATGGTAAATAGTCATCTAAAGAACCTCCAACAAACGTCTATCTGTAAACACAGTATATGATTAGGATTGAATTTTGGTCATTATATTGCGTCACAGCGTTATCATATTCAAACATTATACCATACATTAATTAAGAAAAGCGCAAGCGCCTTGGTCAGCGGCGTATGAACTTATAGCCCATCGACTGAGATAAAGGAAACACGAAGTGCGGTCTTCACTTCGATGTTGACTTATCGTAGGGAGGTAAAATCCAAAAGCCGATTTTACTAGAGGGGCGGAAGTTCACTAGACGCTAGGCGCTGGAGCTAGACACTAATCAAGTTTCAAAAAACTTATACTTTCTTTACTGTTGACAAAAAACTATCATGAGTTCCACACCAACCCCTGTGTGGAAATGAATATATGCTTTAAACACTTAAACTAAATGTGATAAGCATTTCTTTTTTTAAAAAAAGTTACTTTTAAAAGAATACCACTTCTTATTAATTTGTACTAGTGTCATTTATTTTTTCTAGTTCTTCTTCGGAAATCAAAACATCCCTCGGCTTGCTTCCTTTCGATTCAGAAATAAAGCCATTTTGCTCCATTAAATCAATTAATCTCGCAGCCCGGTTATATCCCATTTTAAATTTCCGTTGAAGGCTTGAAGTCGATGCCACACCTTGTTCTACAATAAATTCACAAGCTTCGAAAAAAAGTTCATCTTCATCTTCATTTATTTGAGCTTTTTTTAGTAGTTCAGTCTGCTCAAATAAATAATTAGGCTCACCCTGCCTACGAACGTGTTCTACAACATTATCAATCTCAGTATCTGAAATATACGTTCCTTGTAAACGAACAGGCTTCGAGGAACCATTTTCTAAAAACAGCATGTCCCCGCGGCCTAGCAGTTTTTCGGCGCCACTCATATCAATTATGGTTCTAGAATCAATTTGTGAAGACACAGAAAAAGCAATTCGTGTCGGGATATTGGCCTTAATTAACCCTGTAATCACATCCACTGATGGCCGTTGAGTAGCAAGGATTAAATGGATACCACACGCCCTTGCTTTTTGAGCAATTCGGCATACAGCTTCTTCAACATCTGAAGGAGCTACCATCATCAAATCCGCTAACTCATCGATAACAATAAGAATGAATGGGAGCTTTTGAGAATAATTTCCTGTACTCTCGGCAAGTTCATTAAATCGTGTTATTTCTCTTACTCCAGTATGTGCAAATAATTCATAGCGCCGATCCATTTCTTCTACTGCCCATTTTAGTGCCACCGTAGCAGCTTTAGCATCTGTAATGACTGGGCTAACTAAATGGGGAATGTGATTGTAAGGAGCTAATTCCACCATTTTGGGATCAATTAATAATAACTTCACATCTTGCGGATTTGCTTTATATAAAAGACTAGTCAGAATCGAATTAATACATACACTTTTCCCTGATCCCGTAGCACCCGCAATTAGTCCATGGGGCATTTTGCGCAAATCAGTGACCACTGGTTTCCCAGAAATATCTAATCCCAAAGCTGCGGTCAAAGGAGATGGGTTATTACTAAATTGTGAGTCTCCAAGAATTTCGCTAATTAACACAGGGCGACTTTTTTTATTTGGCACTTCAATGCCAATTGTGTGTTTCCCAGGGATTGGTGCTTCTATCCTAATATCTTTTGCAGCCAAACTTAACTTAATATCATCCTGCAAGTTGGTTATTTTATTTACTTTTACTCCAGGATCCGGTTGTACCTCAAACCTCGTAACCGATGGCCCTTGAGTAACATTCACCACTTTTGCTCCTACATTAAAGTCTGACAGTGTCTGATTTAGCCTCTGCTCTTGTTCAAGAAGCCAGTCCTCATTCGGCTCCTGGATGACTGGCGGCAACAAAAGATCCTCTTCAGGAAATTGATAATTCAAAAACTCGTTGTCTTGAAGAGGAAAGCTTGTTTCTGTTTCTGCTACTGTTTCCGTTTCTGTAGTAATCGCGCTTATTTCTGGTTGTGGTTGGACTTTTGCTTCCGTTCTAGACTTCTCTATTTCAATACTATTTTTTCGCATTTCAAGTTTCTGGCGATCATGCTTTAGCATTAGCACATTGAAAGGAATATGTGACCTCGAAGGTCCTTCTTGGTTTGGTTCTATAATTGTGTCGTCACTAACCTGTTCTATCATTCCTTCGGTTAGGGAATCTTTAGTTTCTCGTTTATCCTCGGCATCGGACATTTTTGGTTGAACCGAAATCAATGTACCTTCAATCACTTCTGTTTGTAATTTCAGTTCCGTAGGTTCAATCGGCTCCAATGGTTCAATCATCGGCTTTATTGGTTCTAAAGGTTCCATTGGTTCTATTATCGGTTTTATTGGTTCCGTTGGCTCGATTGGTTCTGTTGGCTCCAGTGGTTCCATTGGCTCCAGCGGTTCCATTGGCTCCGTTGGTTCTAAGGGCTCTATTGTTGGTTTTGTCGGTTCAACGGGTTCCAGCGGTTCCATTGGCACTATTATTGGTTCCAGCGGTTCAATACTTGGTTCTAATGGGTCAAAGGGATCCATTGACTCATCATTCAGCAAATCCCCGACAATAAAACTTTCTTCCCCATTGTCACATTCTACTTCAAATATCTTTTCGGGTATTTCCATGGTTGCAGCGAATTCCTCAAAAACTTCTTGATTAAAATCAGCAAATGAATGGTCTTGCTCCAACATTCTCTTTTCTTCAAGCAAATAGTCATTCAGACTCTTGGAAATATCCTTATCTTGTAAAAATCCAGTCAACTCATATTCAATTACCATTGAATTTTTTGGGCGTTCATAGCCATAGATTGGTGATGGGATTTCAGTTGGTCGAAATGGACCATTTCGCTTGATTTCAGGTTTAATTTTTTTAGAAATATCTTTTTGCGGAACTTTTTCAACCAGTTTAGAAGGTCTTATCTTATGAGCTGTGACGGAAAGCTTGTTTTTAGGCAGTTCATTTTCTACATTTAGATTTTCATATGTATTATTTGCGTTTTTAGCAATTCTTTTTTTTCTTTCAGACGAATTTGGAACTGGTTCTTTAGGAATTAACGGAAATCGAGAGGATCCTTTTGGATATTGATACACGATTCTTGTATTTATATCCTTCGTATTATCATTCTTTTCCGTTTTTTTTACTTTTCGTTCGTGCTTATTTTCAATTAACGCTTCATTTTCAGCATCTTTAAATACATGAAATATATTTTTAAACCAATCCATCGTAAATCAACTCTTTTCACTTTCTAATAACATTTCTATTTTACCAGTTAATCTGAAAAAAACGAGATAAAAACAGCGTTTTAATAAAATGACTGCCTTTAACTGTAAAATTCTAATCACACTTTTGCAAAAAGAAAACAGTTTCTCCACCCTGGAGCAAAAGGGTGGGGTGTCAAATTTTTTTAAAGACTTTACTTAAAATGATTCCCGTAAACAATCCTGGAATTACAAACAACATGGGCAGCCAAACAGGACCAAGTAAGACTCCAAATATCCTCAAGTCTGTGGAATAAATCAAACCAACAGTTACTGAAAACGCTGAAAATACATAAGGAAGAAAACAAAAAGAATGTTCTCCACCGCCTGCATCTTTTACAGAATCCCAGATTGCAAAAAAATATAAACAAGGATAAAACATTAACCATTGATAATCAGCAAGCTCTATCGCATCGCTAATTTTTCCATGAAAACTTAAAAGGATAATCTGATTAAAATTTGCTTGCACATTAATCAGAAATTCTAATATCAACAGTATTGTGCCTTTAAAATACTTTTTATTTAATATCTGTCCGAATCCTGGAAGAGCCATACTCCACATTAATTTCTCTAATGGATTTTTTTCCACCTACTCATTTCCCCAATTTACATAGTAATTTTTTAAAACTCACCATTACAGTATTATTTACTAATTCTTGAAGAAACATTAATTTTTATTTGAACAATTTTTACATAATTCTCACGTTAAAAAAATATTGCAATATATCATTAATAAACCTAAAATTTTAGGTCGACCATTAATTAATCAAGGAATAAAAAAACGCAGATATAAATCACGAATGATTTCATCTACGTTTTTTTTGCTAAAACTAACATACTGATGCCCTACAAAACTGGACATTTATTTTTTATGTTTCTTATTTTTTCCCAAAATGAAAATTGGCTCAAGTTCGCCTTTTTCATATAGGAATGATAATGCCGTAATTGGAGTCCGTCCGCTGGCAAAAAAACTCATGGCCATTTGCGCCAAAATGTCGTAGCCTGTGTCATTTTGAATATCAGCTAATATGAGCACATCCTGATGTGGCACCGCTAATACGAATACCCCCGTAATTTTCTCGTTCATTTCCTTTAAGAACGATTGATTTAAGATTCGACTTGCATCATAACCGTCATTTGATCGAACAAAATAATATTTATTTCCTGCTACTAGATCTTCTTTTATGCTGATTGGTAGAGCTCTGACATTGAACATGGCTATTTCACGGACTTGGTCGAGTGTCCAGCCCCCGCTCGCAAGTAACTCTTTATCAATAAGGCGATAGGATTTTCCGAGATCCAATGCATAATAAATTCTTGTTTCAGCTGTGTGGTTATCAAATAAAAACGGAACATTATCCTTTGATTCGCTTGGAAAAGATGTTGAACGAATGACCGGAAAGATTTTATCCTCTTTACCTGACAGGGTGATTTCTTCTTCCATTGCTTGTAGACCTTGTTCAACAAAATAAACGACCTCATCAATCGCTTGTTCTTTTTGTTCATGCCACTTAGCAACAATTCCAGGGAGTGCTACTGTAATACCTTTTCCTGTCCGAATATTTTCAATGCGTAAACTATCAGTTTCTCGATTGTACGAAAAAATACGGCTTTGATGTTTCAATCTTTTTTCGAGTTCATGCTTCATCATTCTTGTATCCATATTTCACCCTCCGTCATGGAGTTTATTTTATCAAAAACCTCCAAGAGTATCCACAAATAGCATCTTATGTTTCCCTCAAGCACAAAAAACCTCCATACCAAAAAGTACGGAGGATACAGGAAATTTACATGCTATTTTTCTTTAACTTCAATATTTTTAACCGATTTGGCAATTTGCATCATGATCTCAGCATCGGTTTTCATGCTTTTAAGTTTTGTCTTTGTGGTAACTTTCACCCCACCAACACCTACGGTTACCTCTTGAAGTTTATCGTCCAACTCTCTGATTAACAAATAACCAAACAAATCGTCTTTTTTTAACGTTTTATTATATTGGAATTTTTGTTTTGTGTTTATTGTGGCATTATAGACAATCTCGCTATTTGTAGCTTCTTGTTGATTATAAAAAAGAATATATGTCTTAGCACCGTTTTTCAGCATAATATTATTTGGGGTTTCTTCATTTATTTCATAGCCGAATGGCAAATAAAATTGGATGTCTTTATTTTTTTTATTAGCCTTTTTCGGAGCAGCATTAAAAGCTGCAGTTACTTTATCATTTGTAGCTTTTTGTTCTTCTTTAACATTAGCAGAGCACGCACTAAGGAGTAAAACTGTAGCCATTAAAAGTAAGGCTCCTTTTATGAGTCTTGTCATTTTATAGGCCCCCTTGTAAACAAATTTTTTCACCTTTATTATCATAACTCTAATAACTAAGCAATTACAAGGATAAATTTCAAAGGTGGAAGATTGTCGAAAAAAGAAAGCTCCTAACAGCGCGAGTTTGATTGATCGTTATGTTGCACGGAAAAACAGCAATATTCCTTAAGCCATTTTACTTTTTTCGGTAGTGATATTGCCCGAGCAATAATTGCACAATATGAGAAAACATATCTGCACGTTGTATAACACCAGCCGTAAAAATCCCAATGGCACCTTCATTTTTCCGGATATCGTGTTTTTCGGTATACTTGTCCATGACCGGACCAAGCTCCTCGCCTAATCTTAACCTCTTGGCAACTTCTTCTGGAAGTAAGATTCTTGCTCCACCGGCAATAATTGGAGGAATTCCTTCAGTAACAAGGGCACCCCAATTGCATAAAAATAATCCGTAAGCAGTTTCTTCCACTCCCCCTTCGAGTCCAATACCGATTTGTCCTTTTCCCTGTATTAAAGCTTGTTGGGCTCGATTCACTGCTCCCTTTATCGTTTCTTCATCAGAAAAAGGCTGGTCGCTAACCTCTGATGAAACGTCAACTGCCTCAAAAGTATATTCTTTCTTAGTAAAAACTTGTTTTACAGCATTAATTTTTGCAGGATTCTTAGAACCAATAATAATTTTCAAATTGTTCGAGCCTCACTTTCAGTATATTGTAAAAAGCAAAAAAAGGCAGACAACTGCTGCCTTTTCGTTATTAATGGTTTTGGTGGATTGTATTTAAAGTCGTTTGATCACTCGCTCTTACAAGCTTAACAATTAATTCCTTCGCTGCCTGATAATCATCAACGTGGATTATTGAAGCATGCGTATGAATATAGCGAGAACATATGCCAATTACCGCGCTCGGTACCCCTTCATTTGATGTATGGACACGACCAGCGTCGGTACCCCCTTGCGATACAAAATATTGGTAAGGGATTTTATTTGTTTCAGCAGTATCAAGAATAAATTCTCTCATTCCCCGATGTGTAACCATTGAGCGATCTAAAATTCTTAATAGTACTCCTTTTCCTAAATGACCAAATTCTTTTTTATCACCAGTCATATCATTAGCTGGGCTGGCATCAAGTGCATAGAATAAATCTGGTTTAATCATAGTCGCTGCAGTTTGAGCTCCCCTTAGGCCTACTTCCTCTTGGACAGTAGCACCTGAATAAAGCACATTAGGAAGTGTTTCGTCCTTCAGTTCTTGTAATAATTCAATCGCAAGCCCACATCCATAACGATTATCCCATGCTTTCGCCAAAATCTTTTTGTTATTTGCCATTGGTGTAAATGGACAAATCGGCACAATTTGCTGTCCTGGTTTAATACCAATTTTGATCGCATCCTCACGATTATCGGCACCAATATCAATGAGCATATTTTTTATATCCATCGGTTTATTTTTCGTTGCTTCATCTAATAAATGTGGTGGAATTGAAGCAATGACCCCAATTACCGGTCCATTGGCAGTTATGATTTGTACACGTTGGGCTAATAAAACCTGACTCCACCAGCCACCCAGTGTTTGAAACCGAATCATACCCGTTTCCGTAATATTAGTAACTAAAAAACCAACTTCGTCCATATGTCCTGCGACCATAATCGTTGGTCCTGATTCATTCCCTCGTTTAACTCCAAAAATACTTCCTAGTTTATCTTGAACTATTTCCTCACTATACTTACTCAATTGTTCTTTCATAAATTGACGAACCGCGTGCTCATTACCTGGTGCTCCCGGAAGTTCTGTTAATGTTTGAAAAAGCTTTAACGTCTGTTCGTTCATTTCGTCGACTCCTTTTGAAAAGTATATGTACTTACTTAGTTCATATTATATATATGTATGTGTATATTTTACTTAATCCTACCACTTCTTGCTAGGTTAATCATCATTTGGATATTTTCCGGTGTCACCGATTAAACAATGCTCACCATTTCTGCTATGATAAAAGAAGGCAATTTTAAATTTATGTAACATAAAGTAAAACATCCGTCAGTGGGGCTTTTACTGCCCGTTAATCTGCGATCAATCAAAAGGAGGTGCTCTTTTCTATGAATTGGAAATCATTTTTAACTGGGTTTGGCTCAGGTTTAGTTGGCGGGTTAGTTGCCTACCATTATTTATCAAAAGAAAATGCTCCTTCTCCTGAAAAAATCCTTGAGCGAGTCAAAGCAACTTTCAAAGAACAAGGACCGATTAGTGGCTCATGGATTCATATGGAATCACAACCTTACGAAGTAAATAATCTGAAATACCTTGTTTATAAAGGCGGCATTTCCCAAAGTCTAAAAGGCAATACCAAACAACACGAATTCATAGCCGATGCCTCAACAGGAACCATCCTAGCCATACAACCACTGTAAACCAAACTGGGGAAAGATTTGCCTTCATTTTTAAAAATTACGTGCCGGGGGTTATCCTCAGGTGCGTTATTTTTGTGCGGAATAGATGGTTAATGTTGCACCACTGTGCTGCATTGCTGTGATTTTTCTCTTATGTTTATTTAAGAATATGGCATATAATAAATGTGATTGATTTTCACAATTTTCACTCTATCCTGAATATTACCTATACTAGGAGGAAGTTGGTGAAAAACTATTAAAAGCGTGTTATCACTGAGGCTTTTGGTTATTTATGACTTAATCGGAAATGGTCAGAAAAATGACAGCTTGAAATACATAAACTACATAGACGCACACACCAATTCCCGCTTAAGAATATTGAAGGAGGGAATTTTTTATGAAAAAAAAATCTCTGTTTCTATGTTTCTTATGTCTTTTGATTGCTTTACCTAACAGTGTAATCGCTAATATGAATATCACAGAAACTTCTACAGCAAACACCGATATTAATACACCAGTAGAAAACATCGAATCAACAAATCCTTCTCAACCTCAAGAAGCATTACCCACATCCAGTGATTCTGAAGAAACAAGACTGCTACCTGAATCTGAACAGCCTGTTTTAGAAGAAAATTCAATTGGTTCACCAATCGTCGCTATAGATGAACCAGTAACATCACAAATTGAAAGTAAAGATACTAACAAAATTCAGTCAGATGTACTACAAAATGTCTTATCTGTAGATAAGGCTGAGGATGAATTACTAATTGGTGATGTTTCATTTACAAGAATCGGCGGACCCGGACTGGATTTAATCGTCGGGGATATTGTAAAGGTAACTGCAGAAATCAGTCTAAGTAATATCGACTCTTATACTATGCGTCTAATTTTATCCACAGAAAACGATGAACATAAACTTATTATGAGATATGACTCTATTGAAAAGCAATATATCGGTTATTTTGTTGTTACTCAGATATGGAAAGGTGGACTATGGACGGCTAAAATCCAAGCTTATTCTGAGCAATTTGGATATAAAGTTAAAGAGATTGAAAATCAAACATTTACTGTTTCCAATTCTAGCTGGAACATCCGTGATCCCCAAATAACCAATATCACTATTAAAAATCCGGATATTAAAGCTGGTGAATTATTTGAGTTTTCAGCAGATATTGAAGGAATTGGTTCAGAGATAGTTAACGTTTACGCTTATGTGGGTGTGGTCGGATATGTCCCAATGGAGAAGGTTGAAAATAATACATGGCGTGGATCAGTTACCATTCCTACAAATGTTAGGTATGGGTCATACCTATATATTTATGCCTATGATAGTAATGGAAATGACGGTTTTAATCACAAATCATTTAATATTAATAATTCAACTGGAGACTACACTCCTCCTACGGTAGATTTAGAAACCGTTGTAATAAACCCGCAGATTGCAGCAGTCGGTCAAGAAGTAACCGTTACTGCAAAGGTTACAGATGATAGTTCGGGTGTTGCATCGGTATTCTTTTATGTGGGAGAATACTATCATTTTACAGAAATGACTCCTCATCCAACCAATGCTGATATGTGGATTGGAAAATTTACAGTTAAGCCCCATGATCCCGATGACGAAACATATATACATTTCAGCGTAACAGATCATAACGGTAATCAGGCTATAGTAAGAAAACCGTTTTATATCGATAATCCAAATGAAAAGCCGATTATTTCTGATATTACGATATCACCTCCAGAAGCAACTGTTGGTAAGGTTGTAACAATTTCCGCAAAAGTTGAGGACGAAGACAACGATATCCTCTATGTGGCTGGTTATTTAAAATTACAGACAAACTTGCAACGATTGAAAAATGGACTCTTTTCATCTTGGGGATCCGAACGGATTGAAACAATCCCAATGGAATATAATTCCGTCTCTGGAAGATATGAAGGGACCTACACTATTAAAGAATATGATGGTGATGCTCTTAGATTGACCGTGCAAGCTATGGATTCTAAATACAACTATACAACCGATTGGTCCTATAATATTTTAGAAGTATTTAACCCAAATGGTGATATTACTCCACCTATTATTGAATATGTAAAGGTTTCTTCGGAAAAAGCCAATCCGAATGATCTGGTTCATTTTTCAATAAAGCTCTTTGACACCCCATCGGGTATTAAATCGGCTACACTTGGGTTGGGGCTAGCCTCCTCATTGGAACTTATTTACAATGAAGCTGAGGATATTTGGGAAGGAGATTTCATTATTCCCTTTTATCCATTTGGAAAAGTACAAGACTACCTATATGTAAGTATTATGGATAATGCCGGAAATGAGCTATTTACTTATTTGAACGATTTGCGTCTATTCATTTTCCCAGATGAAGTTCCAGACATGACATCGCCTAAGGGTGAAATCATCAGTGAAATACCCAATGAAGTCCAAATCGGACAAACCATTTCCTTCAAGGCAAACTTATCTGATAGTGGGTCAGGTGTTAAAGGAGCAAAAGTTTATCTGTATTCCAAAATCAACCTTTTTGATAATAATCTATTCACCAAAGAGATTGAATTACAATTTGATGAAACAGAAAATCTGTGGATTGGAAAATACACTGTTCAACAAACAGATCAACCAGGTAGATATCAGGTAAGTCTTGAAGTAGAAGACAAAGCATTGAATTACGATTATTTTGATTATAACCAAACTATCTTGTTTAAAGGAACATACTATGAATCCCCCTACTATCAAGATGCTTTAACAAATTTCAACAATAAAGACTACTATAAAGCGGTGTATTTTGCAGGTGAAGCTATTAAAGACGGTGATATTCGTCCAGTTGTCCAGGAATTAATGGATAAAGTGGCCCAGGCATTATTGGATGCAGCTGAAAAAATGACTATTACAAATGCCAAGAAGGCTTATCAATTATTAATTGATACAGTAGGAGTGCCTGAACCGATAAAAAATGCAGCAAAGGCTAAACTGGCCAGTTTAACGGATGACAACAATGACCCAGACCCAGATCAAGGCTCAAATAGTAATAATAATAATAATAATAACGATGACAGAACCGACAAAACTCCTCCTGTTAATAATGATAGCTCTACAAATCCATTACCTGCTACAGCAACAAACAGTTACAATAATATGATTGCAGGATTAGCATTAATCATCATCGGTGGAATCGGCGTGATAGTTAACAAGAAAAGAAGAATCAAACATTAAGTAATGATGTCCTAAATAAAAAGCTCCTCTTTAAATAAAAAGAGGAGCTTTTTTTATCGCTTTAACGCTCAACTGCACTGGGGGACAGTCCCCCAGTGCTTTAACGCGTTATTGCATCTGGTTTTAGTGTGCCGTGTACATCCCATTTTACCGCTCGATAAATTGCATCATGGTAAAATGTGAACCAGGCATTATTGTTAATTCCATAGTCATACCATTTTTGTTTGGCAGCAATCGAATCCATCGGAAAATCATCATAGGCCATAACCCATAGCACGTTCTGATGGGCATGTGTCGGCATAATATCGGCCATATGGACAACGACGTCTCCCTCATCCTCAATAACCAAAATGGAATGTCCATCGCTATGCCCACCAGTATGGATCATTTTTATCGGCCCATAGCACCACTCTTTTTCAAATGGCTCCACTTGACTCTCGATTGCTTCCCAGTTTTCACGCCAGTAAGTACTTTTTGAGCGGATATTCGGATTTCTCATTTCCTCCCATTCAATTTGAGAAGTGATAATTTTGGCATTTGGAAATGCCGAAACCAGACTTCCATTAACCGGTTTTGTTAGTCCGCAGGCATGATCAAAATGCAAATGAGTCATTAACACATAATCAATCTCCTCTGGGTTAACACCTAATTCCTGTAAAGAGTACTCAACCTCAGATTGATTTTTAACCCCAAAATTTCGAAGTTGTTTTTCTGTTAATTTCCCATTCCCAATTCCGGCATCGATTAAAAAGTTCTTCCCAGCGGTCTGAAAGAAAATCGGGTCAGTACGCAATTCAATTTGATTCGCCTCGTTATGAGGATATTTCCTCGACCATAACGGCTTCGGTACCACACCAAACATGGCACCACCATCTAAATGGGTTACACCCCCGTTTAACCAAGTTAACGTTATTGTCTTTAAAGAAAGCTGCTCCATTAAAATTTCCTCCTACAAAAAATTGGCTAATTACATTTTACCATTTCCAATCGTTATTTTTGAATTTTCTGAATTCGACAACTACAAAAAAAGCTTACCTTCGTCGATTACAACTAAAGGTAAGCCTTTTTTTTACCGGAATTTTGTTTCTGAGCGATATATTCTGTGACCCTTTTCAGAGAACTTTTCTTCGTATTCTGTCATAATATTGCCTTCAAAGTCACTTTGATGAAGGTCAAGGCTAACATAGGTTAAAACACAACCGTATTCCGAAAAACTTCTAAGTGAATATTCAAACAAACCTTGATTGTCCGTTTTAAAATGAATTTCACCTTGGTCGGTTAAAATATCTTCATATTGTTTTAGAAATGTTTTATACGTTAAACGACGTTTTGCATGTCGACTTTTTGGCCAAGGATCAGAGAAATTCAAATAGATTCTGGCAACTTCGCCCTTTGCAAAAAACTCCGTTAAATCACTAGCATTAGCATTTAGAAGTTTAACATTCGGAAGCTCTGCTTCAATTAAACGATCTAACGCAGTCACAACAACACTTGGTTGGACTTCAATTCCCAAATAGTTTATTTCAGGATTAGCCTTAGCCATCCCGACAATGAACCTACCTCTTCCAGTTCCAATTTCAATATGAAGTGGTTGAGCTTGGTCATACCATTCATTCCATTTTCCTTTTAATAATTCGGGCGATGTTGCGACATACTGAGGATACTGCTCTAATTTATCTTTTGCCCATGGTTTATTACGTAATCTCATCTTTGACACCCCTAAGTATAGATACGTTCAAACAATATCATGTGATTCAATCGGTTGCAAGCAAAAAAATATTAGCAACTAGTCTTAATGAAATGCTAGGTTAATGTTCAATTTTGTTTTTAATCGAACTTAGTTGATTGGATTGGATACACGAAGACTCCTGCGGGAGTACGGGGCAGGGGAGACTCCAAAGGTGCAAAGCGCCTGGGAGGCTCCCCGCTACCGCCCTAAGGTACGCGAAGTGCCTGGAACGGAAATCAACGGTCAAGTCTAAAACATCCTAATGAAAAAGAATATTTTCCCTATCGGACTTGTCCACCAACTACATGTATAAATCAAAAAAGGAATTCACAAATTAGAATGAACTCCTTAAGGAAAGGACTGATTTCAATGCCATTAAATCATCAAGATCAAGTCAGTTTATTAATAGATATTTTAAACAATCATCAATCCGACTGCTGTGGTTCTGTTTCGGAATGCGAACAATTAGAACGACTAGTAAAATCTTTATTGGTCAATTCAAATATAAATCTTAATGCCAAAGCAGCCCTAAACGAAATTTATGATTACAGCCAACAAGGTGTTCAAACACCAAATTTAAATAACCATATTGAAGCTAACAGGGAACGCATCTCAGAATGGGTTACGAATATTGATCAATTTTCTTAAAGGACTTTATCCAAGAACTCTATCCAACGCTTCATTTCAGGAAAACGTGATTTTTGTTTATGCCATTGAATCGATGCTAAAGTTTGAGCTAGGACATACCATTTCATTCTCATTTTCAAATCATCCGAGAACTCAATTCCATACCGTTCTATCCAACTTTCCCATTCTGACTCAGGAATATAGGAATATAAAAGCAATCCTAAATCAATGGCTGGGTCACCGATAATTGCCCCATCCCAATCAATTAAGTACAACTGGTTGTTTTCTCCAAGCAGCCAGTTATTGTGGTTAACATCACAATGACAAACAACATTTTGTTGATTCTTAACATTTGGAACTTCCTTTATCAAAAACTGGGTAGCCTCTTTCACTGAAGGTACCTCTAATAAATCTGGATCTAATTCATTCTGTATCATTTGGAAATAGGCTTCAGGTTTTAAAGGAGTTTTCCCTAATCTGCTTAGCATGCCTTTCAATGGTCCGGAGCAATGAATTTTCTTTAACAGTTTAGCAACCTTTTCATTATTCATTTCCGAAGGGGATAATTCCCTTCCATTCATCCACTGCTGGGCGGTAATAACATCGCCATTTTCCATTCTTTTTGTCCAAACAAGCTTTGGGACGAGACCCTCCGCTGAGAGAACTGCTAAAAATGGTGAGGAATTCCGCTTCAAAAAAAGCTTTTGTTCTTCATGTTTAGCAAAGAACGCTTCCCCTGTAGCCCCTCCAGCAGGAACAATCTCCCAATTTTGTCCAAATAAATACTCCAAGTTGTTCACCTTCATTTAGTCGCAATTTCCCTCAGGTAGAACCCAAAACTTTTAACATTAAAAGACTGTTTTCAAATTGCAAAATTTTTGTTCATAAAGCGGGCAAGCGCCCATTTTCCCATTAAAGCTGCTAATCATTAATTTTTATATGATTAAGCTCTTCCTGTTTGGGTGGGCGCTAAGCTCTTTGATTATATTTAAGAAATGATTTGGAAATAATTCACCACATTTATTAGCAAAAAAAGACAGCTATTGCCACCTAAATCACAATAGCTATCATATAGATTTTATCCTTTATTCACATTTTTCGTCAAGCTAATTTCCTGATGAAAAACTTTTTCACAATTATTACCGTTATTCTTGTACTAGAACCGAAACGCTAATCGGTGCTAACAAATATTGGGAACCTTCTATTTTTCCTGTAGGTATACTGCTTGCTTTATCTTCATTAGCCAAGATATACCATTCGCCACCACTTGGAAGGTCGACTGCAAAACGGTGCCGGGTAGGATTAAAATAAACAACAATATTATTCCATTTCCCAAAACAGGCAACTTTTTTCAGAAAATAACCAATTACTGGCTTTGGCAAATTTAATAAAAACATGTAACTTCGAATTACATTTGCTGTCGGTAATCTAAATGCACCATGTGATTTTCGGATGTCAATTATTCCTTTAACGTAATCAACATTATCACGAAATACAGATTTATTCTCCCAATTAATCCAGTTTACATCATCTGGAGACCGATAGCTATTGCCAATTCCCTTTTTTGTTCGAAAAAATTCCTGGCCACTGTGAATAAAAGGTATTCCTTGTGCCAGTAACACCATAACCGTTGCTAATAGATGTCTTTTTTGTTTAGTTATGATGTCTGCTTCTTGTTTGCAAACCGCCAATTTATCCCAAAGTGTGTGATTATCATGAGATTCAACATAATTTACTGCCTGCGTAGGTTCAAGAAAAATCCCTTGCAATGATCGCTCGATTCCAATGCTACCAAATAGAACCTGCTTGGCAGAATCATAGTAATGATCATTTCCTAGAGCGAAACCGCGATCATAAAGGTTAAAGGTACTTCCTTTAATTGAATCGCGAAACCAATCGTTAAACTGGGCAATTCTGGGTAGCTTCCTTTGATTACGAATGTTTGCCTTTTGTTCCGGAGATATTGACGTATTTAAATCCCAGCCCTCTCCCAGCATTAATACCGTTGGATCGAATTCATCGATTGCTTTCCTAATTTCTAGCATCGTATCAATATCAATAATCCCCATTAAATCAAACCGAAATCCATCTATTTGATATTCCTTCATCCAAAAGAGTACCGAGTCAACAATAAACTTCCTTACCATTAACCTTTCCGACGCAATATCATTTCCGACTCCAGTCCCATTTGAGGGCATTCCATGCTGGTCATGTCGAAAATAGTATCCAGGGACAATTTTTTCAAAGGCGGATTGTTCGCGAACGAAAACATGATTATAGACAACATCCATGATGACACGCAGACCTTGGTTATGAATGGATTGAATCAAGGTTTTTAGCTCTTTTATCCGTGCATAAGGGGAATTTGGGTCACAGGAATAACTGCCTTCAGGAGTATTAAAATGGAGCGGGTTATAACCCCAGTTATAGTCCTGGTCAACTCGTAATTCATCTACCCCTTCAAAATCATTGAAAGGAAGAAACTCAATATGAGTAACACCAAGGTTTTTGACATACGATAAACAGGTGGGCAACCCATCCACCCCGACTGTATCCATCTCAGCAGCACCTAAGTACGTTCCCTTTTTCTTTACGCCACTTGAAGGATGGATTGTAAAATCGCGGATATGTGTTTCATATATAATCGCATCGACTGGACTTTGCAACTTAGGTAGCTCGAGTTTAGGCATCCTTGTTTTTTCCAAATCAACAATGACCCCAAATTCACCATTTGTGGTAACGGCAACCGCGTAAGGATCAAGCGCTTCCTGCCATGTTCGATTTATACAGACAAAGTAAGAATAAAGGTAATTTTCATAATTCCCCTTTATTTCAATTGTCCAAACGCCTTTTTCCATTCTGGTCATAACGTAATCATTTGAAAATTTGCTTGGTGACATTAGTTTTACTTTTACATTGGTAGCTGTTGGTGCCCAAAGTTTTAAAATAACCTTTTCGGAAGAATAGGTAATTCCGAGATCCTTACCATCATAAAAAAAATGGCGATCAAACTCAGCCGTTCTTATTACAGAACCTATTTGCAAATCTGTCTTGCCATTATGACTATCAACAATCCATATTTGGTCACCAATTTTAGGAGTTGAATCCGTTGTACAAACGTATTTTGTCTCCCTCCAAAGTGAGATGATTTCGGTGATTTTCAACTGATGCTTGTTGTTTTTTCCATCAATGTAAAAAAAACGATCCGAAACGCCATAGTGGTAAGTGTTAGGAAGTAGAATTGTAATGACATTCATTTCATCTAAGTAGGCAGCAAAAGGGCGGTCATCGATTCTCATAAAAATTCAACTCCTTCACTTACTCTTTGCTTTAGCAACTTTAAGCTTTTTCTCAGTATCTAATAATCGCTTCCAATCAACATAGGTAATGCCTTCTCAACAACCTTCACAGTGACAGGAGTATGACCATATATCTCCCCATCTAAATGAACCAATAGTGGTTCAGACGAATCAATCTTTAGTGACTTACCCGTTAAAGTTTTAACCTCTTTAAACTTGGTATGTCTCCCCCAAAAAACACTAATAAAAACAGCCAATAGCTTTAATTTCGATAAATTATGGACTACCGTAATATTTAATTCACCGTCAAATGGACTGGCATCAGGTGCAATTTTCATACCACCACCAAAATATGGTTGATTAGAAACTGTTACAAACCAGACCTTTTCGAAATTTGATACGCTTCCATCAACATTTATTTCAACCGAAGTACTTCGGAAAGTAATCAACTTTTTCAGCAAAATAGCCACATAAACCAATTTCCCTAAAGAAATTCGATTAAAAAGTGCTTTGAGTCGAGATTGGTTGGCACCTTGAGCGACCAGTGCATCAAACCCGGCACCCATATTATTAACAAAATATATTTCTTCACTGCTTGCATTAGTCATCATTCCAATATCAACTGCTTTAGAAAATCTATTATTAAGCCCCATAATCAAATTCAGGGCATGAATAGGGTCTGAGGGAACTAAAAATCCTCTACAAAAATCATTTCCAGATCCTGCAGGTATTAAACCCACTTTAATCGTAGGATATTTGATAAGGCCGTTAATAACCTCATGAAGTGTACCGTCACCACCCACTGCGATAACGACCGTTTCTTCGTTAGAGCTATTTCGCCCGATTTTCCTGGCGAGTTCCTTGGCATGACCAGAATGCTCTGTGAACAAAACCTGATAAGAAATTTGCCTTTCAACTAACACTGCTTCGACTGTTTGCCAAGTTTTCATTCCAAAACCGTTTTTGGCTTGAGGATTAACAATAAAAAATAAATTATTCATATGGCCTACCTTCTATATTGCATTATACGATTCGATTACCCCTGTTATTTCAATACAAGCACAATTTAGTTAATTATTTATTTTTTTTCATATCATCCAAGCTTAAAAGAGGCAATTTCCTCATATTTTGGCGTCCTGTCTAAATGAGTTTCATACAATACCACCTCGGAGGCAGTGAACGATAACTGATTATGTAAATTCTTTTCCATCTCAAACGTATCGATTGGAAAAGGTTCTTCCATTTGCCATTTTCTTGCCAATGTAATATGTGGATGAAACGGCCTTGTTTCCAATTGAAAGCCAGCATTTTCACATGCTAAAAATACTTGATCTCTAACAGTATGTAATTGTGGCTCTGAGTTAACCCCCGCCCAAAAAATTCTTGGAGCAGCCTCACTTCCAAAAAAACCAAGCTTATTAATTTTTAATGAAAAACCACTACTTCCACTAATTCCATGACCCACTTTCTGCTTAGCAAGTTCCAGTTGTTCCTCTGTTGCTAGGCCTAGGAATGCCAGAGTAATATGATAATCCTGTTCATGCACCCATCGTGAAAATGGAAATACCTTTTGCAAATAGTCACGATATTCTTTTATTGCATCCTTTGTTTCCTGTGGCAAACTTAATGCGAAAAAAAAGTGCGACGCAAGTTGTCCCATAAAAATAACTCCTTTTCATAAGCCGTATTTTTCAGAAACGCAGCAGTAACTTACTCCATCTTTTACAACTACTTTCCAAAGGAAAACCTTACAAAAGCTGACTCTTTCGAATTGAGCCAGCCTCAGGTAAATCTATGCATAAATATCCGCAACAACCTCTTTAGTATAAACGACAAATGACAAGGGAATACTTGGCTGCGGAAATTTGTGATTTCGTAAATTATCGAGTTAACTCATAAATGGCATGGGCATAAATGGACGTTGCTTTCAATAAATCCTCTATGGAGATATATTCATCCTTTTGATGTGCAATGTCTTCTCTTCCTGGAAAAAGTGGCCCAAAGGCAACTCCCGCTTTCAAAGAACGGGCATAGGTCCCTCCTCCAATAGCTAATAACTGCGCTTCTTCTCCCGTTTGCTCCTCATATACTTTCTTTAATACTTGAATTAAAAAATTATCTTCCTCAACATAATGTGGTTTAGAATTAGAGAAATTGGCTAGGGAATAACCTTCCGAGCTAATTCGCTCAACAAGTTTTTCCTTTATTTCTTCAAATTGAGTCGTAACCGGGTACCGTAAATTAATGCCTAAACTGCCTCCATCTGCTTTGGTAAAAGAAAGCTTTCCAACATTTAGCGTTAATTCTCCAGAAATATCATCTGTAAACGCAATTCCTAATTCTTTTCCTCGAGAATCATTACCGAAATAGCAATCAACAAATTGGAAAAAATGGTCCGAGTTAGTTTCCAGTTTGAAACCTATTAAAAACTTTGCTAAATAAAGCCCAGCATTTTTTCCATTGTCAGGCTCCATTCCATGAGCTGAAACACCTTCAATTTCCAGAACCAGTCTTCCACCATCGACGAACTGTTTGCCTGTTAGCTTGTTTTTTACTAAAAAACCCTTGAATCTTTGAATCACATCGGTGGGTTGATACTTAATTTGTAATTCGGCCTTGGCAAAATCCGGGACCATGTTGTAGCGTCTTCCGGACATAAAGGAAAGTACGTCTATTTGGTAGTTGCAATTCTTTTCATTGGTATCGCTGATATTTTGGACAATGTCAAAATCAGAAATCCCTTTTTCGGCATGTATGATAGGAAAATCTGCATCAGGAGCAAAGCCCATGGTTGGCATTTCTTCCTGTTGAAAATAATGCTCAACACAACGCCATTCGCTTTCTTCATCCGTGCCAATAATCATTCGAACACGTCGATTAAGTGGTACCCCTAACTCTTTTACGATTTTCATTGCATAATAAGCAGCCATTGTCGGACCTTTATCGTCAATTGCTCCGCGAGCATAGATTTTCCCATCACGAATTTCCGCGCCAAAGGGGTCGCTTAACCATCCATCACCTTCAGGCACAACATCAACATGGCACAGAATTCCGACAAGTTCTTCTCCTTCACCAAACTCAATATGACCAGCAAGGTTCCCAACATTCTTTACTTTAAACCCATCTAGTTCACCTTTTTGAAGCATGAATTCTAATGCTTTCTTAACCTCCTCACCCAGTGGTGCCGTAGGAGAGGAATTCTTCTCATCCAACACACTTTTTATATGTAATAAATCTTGAGTATCTTTCAATAACTCATTCTTTCTTATGTCTACTTCCTTCGTCCAATCATAAATTCGCATATGACATACCTCCTACATGTTTGGTTTTTTGAAAAAAACTTCAGACGTCTTATTTCCATTATACCTTTAATTTCATTGGTTAATATGTAACTACTTTCTTTGCACCTTGGAAAAAAAACTGCCTATTAAATTAAATTTTCTGATTATTGTCATAATTTTGCTGTAAATTTCCATATTCTATAGTAAAATCAATTTAAAAGGAGGATTTGGCAAAAATCAATTAGAGATTTTGACAATTTAATGAACTTTTTCGTTCAAGTAGAAATTATCTGTGAACAAGAGTAAAATGAAATTAGAGGTATAACTTCTTAGATTTACCTAAAAGGAATTTGAAAAGGAGATGGCTATCGGAGGAAAAACTAGATTGCTTTAATGTCACAATACTTCAGAAGCCTGTTGGTTGCAAATTTGTCATTGGTTTGAAAAAAGGATAGGGAGTGGTTTTTTGAAACCTTCGACTAACCGGATGTTAAACCGTATCAAATCCATCTACATGTTTATCCAAAAGAAGGGAACAGTGACGACGCAAGACCTTGTGGAAGAATTTGGTATAACGCCTCGAACCATCCAAAGAGATTTAAATGTCTTGGCTTATAATGACCTTGTCGTAAGTCATAGTCGAGGCAAATGGACAACAACACTTAAGAAGGTAAAACTTTCTTCATAAAAAAACTGCTTCAACACACTTAGAAATCGTCCCATCAAAAGGACGATTTCTTTATTTTTTCTCGTATGTCAGTAAATGTTC
The DNA here is from genome assembly GCA_937894355.1 of uncultured Bacillus sp. Classification (GTDB taxonomy): domain Bacteria; phylum Bacillota; class Bacilli; order Bacillales; family Cytobacillaceae; genus Bacillus_BU. The sequence goes on along the minus strand of CALCRD010000285.1, from coordinate 8,079 downwards.
AAGCTCTTCATCAGTCAATTCACGATATTCCCCTAGTTCAAGAGTATCGTCTAGCTTTAGAGGCCCCATGGTCATCCGTTTTAAATAAACCACTTTTTTTCCTACTGATTCAAACATTCGTTTTACCTGATGAAATTTTCCCTCTGTGATGGTAAGTTCGATTTCTGAAGTTGACCCAGGTTTCAAAATCGTTAAATCCCCAGGCTTCGTCAAATAACCGTCATCTAAAGTAACTCCATTTTTAAAGGCTTCGACATCTTCTTCCGTTACCCTACCTTCAATAATCGCAAAATACTTTTTAGGAACATGCTTTTTTGGTGATAGTAACTGGTGTGCCAATTGGCCATCGTTCGTTATCAAAAGCAACCCTTCCGTATCCTTATCCAGACGCCCAACAGGAAATGGTTCATAGACAGCATCCTCAATCGTTAAAAGATCAATAACCGTCTCATCTCTAGTGTCTTCTGTTGCCGAAATAACACCTGGAGGCTTGTTCATCATCAAATAGAGAAATTTTTTATACTCAATCCGTTCACCGTGTAAACTGACGTTGTCCTTTTCAGGGTCAACATGAACCTTCGAATCTTTAATCACTATGTCATTTATTTTGACAGCACCTGATTTTAATAGCTGTTTGACCTCTTTTCTGCTACCAAAACCAAGATTAGCTAACATTTTATCAATCCTCAATTGATATTACCTCCAAATAAGAAAAGCGCAAGCGCCTTGGTCAGCGGCGTATGAACTTATAGCCCATCGACTGAGATAAAGGAAACACGAAGTGCGGTCTTCACTTCGATGTTGACTTATCGTAGGGAGATTGGCGGAAGTTCACTAGACGCTAGGCGCTGGAGCTAGACACTATTCTAGTTTCAAAAAACTTTAACTTTCTGCTTAACAGTTTAATTAGGCATTTGCCCATAACAATAATTGTTTTTATACATAGACTGTTAACATGTTCATACAAATGCACAACAGGAGATGATTATTATGTATCGACAACAAGGTCAAGGATTCGTCCCAGGTGGATTTCCTGGTGGATTTCCTGGTGGCGGTGGATTCCCAGGCGGTGGCGCTGGTAATGTTGACCGACGCTTAGACCGTTTAGAACGCGAGGTTAATCGCCTTAACAACCAAATTAACCGTGCCGACCGCCGTTTAGATCGCATTGAACGACGACTTGGAATAAGAGAAGAACACCTAGACTATCCACAATATTAACATGACTCAAGCCCCTGGGCGCTGCAGCTAGACAATGAAAAGCTTGATAACACCATTTTATAAAACAGGTCTCCGTTATCTACGGGGACCTGTTCATTTTAAAACGGTAAACGCAATTTTTGTTTTAAGCGGTCGGCCTTTTTGCCAAATAAAAAATATATAAGTTTTGAGCGGTAACCTAGATAAAAATAGATGATTGCTCCAACAACTGCACAAATTAAGATGATGAGAAGTGATTCTATTGTTGACGATGGAGATAGGAATAATACCAACAGACTGTACATCAATTTTGTTCCAATAAACATAATCAATGTAAATAGAATAATCAATAGCATCCTTCTAATTACCAGGCGAAATGGGTAACGCGAATACATTCTAATCACGTACAAATTAATTAATATGGCCGCTAAATATCCTAGAGCTGTTGCATACACCGATCCCACGGTTTCGAACATTTTGATTAGCGGAATGTTTAAGCTTAATTTGACGAGCAATCCAACAAGTAAACTCAAAATACTGTAGCGTTGTTCGTTTAAGCCCTGTAAAATTGCTGCGGTAACTGAATACATAGCCAGTAATATAGCAACTGGAGAGTAGGTCCGTAATACCTCAGTTCCCAGTTCCTTATGCTCATAAAAAACTGTAAAAACAGGCTCTGCTAAAATGCCAATTCCTACTACAACGGGTAAAGTTAAAAATAACACTACTTGAAAGGTCTGATTTAATTGGCGAAATAAATCTTTTTGATTTTTTTCAATAAAAGCTTTGGTAATACTAGGGACAAGCGTCAGTGAAAAACCTATCGCCAACGAAACTGGGATTGTAACAATCTTGTGAGATTCAAAATTCAGGACACTATAGGCGTAATCTGTTACCTTACCAAGCCCGATGGAAACCATTGCTCTGTTAAAGGTAAATTGATCAACTAGTTGAAATAACGGATTAGCCAAACCAACAAAAACAAAGGGCAAGGAATAAAATAAAACTTCTTTATACATGCCACGAAGCGAAATATTTACCGTTCCTTTGTCCTTTTGTAGCAGCTCATTAAAATGTGATTTTCGTTTATACCAATACCAAAGGAGTACTCCCAGCCCACCAATTGCCCCGATGAAGGCTGCAAAGGTAGCTAGACTTACCGCTTGAGTGACAGTCCCATTCATAACGAATAAAACGATAAAGGCTCCTATTAGCAAAAAAACAATCCGAAAAATTTGCTCGATCACTTGAGAAACAGCCGTTGGTGCCATTGATTGATGCCCCTGAAAAAAACCACGAAGCATACTCATAAATGGAACAATAATCAAGGCAAAGCTAACGGCACGGATAACAGTAACAACATCCTCCACACTAGTAGTCTGGTCTTTATCCTGGATAACGAGTTCAGCGACCATTGGAGCAGCAAAAAACAATCCCAAAAAGGCCAGAAACCCTGTGATCAGCATAACTACTAAGCCTGATTTAAACAGCCTTCTACCAACTGCATACTCTTCTAACGTATTATATTTAGAAATAAACTTAGAAATTGCCATCGGAACCCCTGCTGTCGCTATACTAATAAAAATGGTATAGGGTACATAAGCATACGAATAAAGAATGGTTCCTTGTGGACCAACGATTTTATAAAACGGAATAACATATAATAAACCAAGAACTCTTGATATTATGGTGCCTAATGTAAGGATGAATGCTCCTTTTAACAGCTTCGATGACATATAATCCCTTCCTAAACAGAAAAATGAATTCGACTATGTATTTTAACATAAAATAACCATTTATGATGCTCTTTCTCTTGTATAAATGCACAAAACAATACAAATAGTAGTTTACCTTTCTTTGCCAAAGAATGCTACTTCTAGATAAATTTTCACTATATTGTACCAGCTTTGATTTTAGCACTATAATATACATATTAGTTTATAAGTAGGTGTTAAAAGATGGATTACGATGTAATCATCATTGGTGGCGGACCTGCAGGCTTAATGGCAGGAATCGCAGCAGGTGAACAAGGAAGAAAAGTTTTATTAGTTGATAAGGGCGATAAGCTAGGTAGAAAGCTAGCAATTTCAGGTGGCGGTCGCTGCAATGTAACCAATAGACTTCCAATCGATGAAATTATTAAACATATTCCAGGGAATGGACGATTTTTGCATAGTGCCCTGTCCTTATTTAGCAATGAGGACATCATTTCTTTTTTCGAAAAGCTAGGAATCAAGCTCAAAGAAGAGGACCACGGTCGGATGTTCCCGGTAACGGATAATGCCCAATCAGTCGTTGACGCTCTCTTGAACAGGCTCCAACAGCTTGGGGTAAAAAAATGGACCAATTGCCCAGTTAAAGACGTTCATTATCAAGCTGGGAAAGTTGCCTCAGTTAAATTACATAACGGTGAATCGATTACGACCAAGGCCATCGTCATCGCCGTTGGTGGAAAATCAGTCCCCCATACAGGGTCAACAGGAGATGGGTATGCCTGGGCAAAAAAAGCTGGCCACACGATTACTGACCTGTTTCCAACAGAAGTTCCGATTACGTCTGCAGAGCCTTTTATCAAAGCAAAAACCTTGCAGGGGCTATCCTTAAGAGATGTTGCCTTAAGTTTATTAAATCAAAAAGGTAAACCGATTATTACCCACAAAATGGACATGATTTTTACACACTTTGGGATAAGTGGTCCAGCAGTCCTTCGCAGTAGCCAATATGTAGTAAAAGAATTGCGGAAAACTGGGAAAAAGGAAGTCATCGTCAGCTTAGATGCATTTCCTGACAAAAACGAGGAAATATTGTTTCAAGAAATCTCGCGTGTGTTCAAGGCTGAACCGAAGAAGGCCATAAAAAACAGTCTAAAAGGCTTAATGCCGGAACGTTATTTATTATTTTTACTAGAAAGAGAGGGAATCGATCCAGCAGCACTAGGAAATTCTGTTTCTCATGAAAAACTACGAGGCATTGTTAAGAATTTTAAACAGTTTAGGTTTGTAGTAAATGGGACGCTTCCGCTTGAAAAGGCTTTTGTAACTGGCGGAGGAGTCTCTGTGAAGGAAATTGAACCACAAACGATGGCTTCTAAAAAAACACAGGGATTGTATTTTTGCGGAGAGATATTGGATATTCACGGATATACCGGAGGATATAATATTACTTCAGCACTGGTAACAGGTAGATTAGCCGGATTAAACGCTGGAAGGTTTTCTCGAAATTAACACCCGCGGGGTGGGGAACCACCTTTTGCAGTGGTTGGACTGGCAATCGGGCTTGATTCGTTTCAAGCCCGATATATAACCATAGCTGAAAAACAATAAATCTGTTCCTCTATTTCCTCTTGATAAGCTGCCACATTGTACTTAATATCCACCAATTCTTTCTCATCGAGCCTCTCCAAAAATCGATTCATCTCCTTCTCCAAATCCTTTTCATGCTCATAATCAAACACCTTTACCTGAATCATCCACTAAAACTCCCTTCCTCACCTTTTACCAACCATTATAGTCAATTTTCAGAAGATTTAATCGAATTGATCACAGGGATGGTTCTCATGCTTCCTTTGTATCCTCCCTTCCAATTAAGCACAAACACAGAAATACAATTGAGATTGGGGAATAAGAAACCCCAGAATCGCCACCCTCAAACCCTTAGATTACCTATTTTTAGAATTACCGCTGCGTTTTCTGCCTTTCTGCTTATTTTTTTGACCACCTAGACTCAGCTTTAGGTGGTTTTCTCTAAAATCCGTAATTTAATCTTGGAAGTCGCTTGGAATGAGGGTACATTTGGCTTCGAAATGGGGAATTTAGGCTTCCAATCGCTGATTGGGGCTTTGTTTTGGTTTCTATCGCCGATTTTTTCGGCTTTATCGCCGATTTTCTCCTGTTTATCGCCGATTTTTTTGGATTTATCGCCGATTTTTTGCATTTTATCGCCCCAAGTGAATAATGTCACTGTGAACTGAACGCCCTTGTCTAAGTTAACCGTAACTACTGCCTTCAAAGCTCGGGACTTTTCCCTCCCATAGATTATCCGCAGGTCGGTCGCACAAAAAAACCGGCCCCCCCTCAACAGAGTGACCGATTTTCCGATAAATTATTTAATTCGCTACAATATTCACTAGCTTACCAGGAACAGAAATGACTTTACGAACTGTTTTGCCATCAATTTGTTCCTTAATTTTATCATCATCCATGGCAATTTGTTCTTGAGTTTCTTTAGTTGCATCAGATGGAACATATAATTTTGCTTTTACTTTTCCGTTAACTTGCACGACTATTTCCACTTCATCATCAACTAATTTTGCTTCATCATATGCTGGCCAAGCTTCATATGAAATTGTTTTTTCATTGCCAAGCTTCTCCCATAACTCTTCAGTCATATGTGGGCAAATTGGCGCCAGCATTTTCACAAAACCTTCTACAAAATGCTTTGGCAGAACAGTGGCCTTATAGGCATCATTAATGAAAACCATCATTTGCGAAATAGCGGTATTAAAGCGAAGACCTTCATAGTCCTCTGTTACCTTTTTCACAGTTTGATGATAGCTTTTTTCTAATGTAACATCATCACTTTCTTGAATTTTCGCTGATAACGTTCCATTATCTTCAACAAGTAACCGCCAAATACGATCCAAGAAGCGACGGGAACCGTCTAATCCATTTGTTGACCAAGCAATTGAAGCATCTAGTGGTCCCATGAACATTTCGTATAGGCGTAAAGTATCCGCGCCATGGCTTGTGACGATATCGTCAGGATTGACGACATTTCCTTTTGATTTACTCATTTTTTCATTGCCTTCGCCAAGAATCATTCCTTGATTGAATAATTTTTGGAACGGCTCTTTTGTTGAAACAACACCAATATCATATAAAAATTTATGCCAGAAACGAGCGTATAACAGGTGAAGGACCGCATGCTCTGCTCCACCAATATAAATATCTACAGGAAGCCATTCTGTTATTTTTTCAGCAGCTGCTAAGGCTTGATCATTCTTCGGATCGATATAGCGTAAATAATACCAACAGCTACCTGCCCATTGCGGCATAGTATTAGTCTCACGGCGACCTTTTTTGCCAGTCTCAGAATCGACGACATTTACCCAATCAGCAATATTTGCAAGTGGCGATTCCCCAGTTCCGGATGGCTTAATTTCCGTTGTTTTAGGTAATATTAAAGGTAATTGATCTTCAGGAAGGGCTGACATTGACCCATCCTCCCAATGAATAATCGGGATTGGCTCACCCCAATAACGTTGACGGCTGAACAACCAGTCGCGTAGGCGGTAAGTTACCTTTTTCGTACCAATTTCTTTTTCTTCAAGCCAAGAAATCATTGCCGTAATTCCGTCAACCTTGTTCATTCCATTTAAAAACCCGGAATTTACGTGGTCGCCATCACCAGTGTATGCTTCCTTAGATACATCTCCACCACCTAAAACCTCAATAATCGGTAAATCAAACGTTTTTGCAAACTCATAGTCGCGTTCATCATGTGCAGGTACGGCCATTATGGCTCCAGTGCCATAGGTCATTAATACATAATCGGCAATCCAAATTGGCATAGTCTTACCGTTAACAGGATTAATTGCATAGGCGCCAGTAAATACTCCCGTTTTTTCTTTTGCTAAATCAGTTCGTTCCAAATCACTCTTACTCTTGTTTTTTTCAATGTAACCGGCAACCGCTTCACGAGCTTCGTCAGTTGTAATAGCATTAACTAAAGGATGCTCAGGAGCAAGAACAGCGTAAGTCGCGCCAAACAAAGTATCTGGACGAGTTGTAAACACTGTAAACGTTCCTTCATGACCTTCAATGGCAAACGTAACTTCTGCTCCCTCTGAACGGCCAATCCAATTTCTTTGCATTTCTTTAATACTTTCAGGCCAATCAACATCATCTAAATCAGCTAATAAGCGATCCGCATAAGCGGTAATTCTAAGCATCCATTGCTTCATTGGGCGACGTTCTACCGGATGCGAACCACGTTCACTTTTCCCATCAATTACTTCTTCATTAGCAAGAACAGTTCCGAGTGCCGGGCACCAATTAACTGCTACTTCATCAATATACGCTAGGCCTTTTTTATAAAGCTGTAAGAAGATCCACTGTGTCCATTTATAATAGCTAGGATCAGTCGTATTCACTTCACGATTCCAATCATAGGAGAATCCCAATGATTTGATTTGACGGCGGAAATTATCAATATTTTGCTTAGTGAACTCGGCAGGGTCATTTCCTGTATCCAAAGCATATTGTTCAGCCGGAAGGCCAAATGCGTCCCAGCCCATTGGATGTAGGACATTATAGCCTTGCATCCGTTTCAATCTTGATAAAATATCAGTTGCTGTATATCCTTCAGGATGTCCTACGTGAAGTCCTGCGCCAGATGGGTAAGGGAACATGTCTAGGGCGTAGAATTTACGTTTACCTTTTTCCTCACTTGTTTGGTAGGTTTTATTACCTTCCCAATATTGTTGCCATTTTTTTTCAATCTCCAGATGATTGAAGCTCATCGGTTTTCCTCCTAATTATATGTATTATTGAAAATAGTATTTAGACTTTTTCTGTAATAACAAAAAAACTCTCATCCCAAAATAGGGACGAGAGTTTTGATTCTCCCGCGGTACCACCCACATTAGTGCATAAAAATAAATAACACTCACTTCAGAATCCTTAACGCGGAATACGGCAAGCATTACTTTTCCTTCACACTTGCGACTCAAAGGCGAGTTCATGATGTACCTGGTTGACTTTCACCGTCCGTCAACTCTCTTTACAGGCCTGATTCACTACTACTCCTTGTCAATGTCTTTTTTATAAGAAAAGCGCAAGCGCCTTGGTCAGCGGCGTATGAACTTATAGCCCATCGACT
>CALCRD010000284.1 GCA_937894355.1 uncultured Bacillus sp. | reverse complement strand
CCCATTTGGATATTTTATCTTCAAAATAATTACCTATCTTTGTTACTTCGCCCATGACAATACTAATGTGTTCATTTCGCAAAAACCATGTTTCTTTCGAAATGCCTCTTTTGTCTATTACCGGTGATACATAAAACTTCACATCTAAAGGAAATACTGACTGATAAGTCAGTAATGCCCTTCTTGAGTGGTATGACTTACATACCAAAATAACGCTTTCTACGGATAGGTTAATTGATTGCAGGGCACGCCATGAAAGCCCAGCATTTTCAAAAGTATTTCTTGCTTGATCTTCTTTTAAGATTACATTCTCAGGTACTCCCAACTTGACAGCCAAATTTTCAAAGAACTCCCATTCAGATTTCCACTCAGGGATTTTGGGATTAAACCCTCCGCTGGGGAGCAAATACTTTGCATAACCACCCTTATATAGTTCTGCTGCTCTCTCGATTTGTTGCGGATAGCTACCTCCAGGAATCAAAATCACATCAGCTTTATCTATTGGTGTTTCTGCAAATATAAAATTGCTGATACAGTCAAAAGGAAAACTCGATTAAAGACAGCTCCTTTTAACAATGCGTTTCTAAGCATCTCTGCTCAGAAAACCTAAAAACAATAAATCCTTTTTACTATCTTCACCTGCAAACTTAATATTCCATCTTCTCTCCATGAAAGCAAGCATTTTTAGGCCCCGATCAAGAATATTATCAGCATTCCATTCAGAGTATCCTGCTACTTCAATTTCGCTATGCGAACCGTCCGAATAGCCTCTACGGACCTTCTCGCCCTGAGTATTCAATTTTGCTGCCTTTTTGTCGGGAAAGCTATCATTTTGCAGACTTGAATTAATGCTGCTGGATAACGGTAACAAGTTTCCCAGAGACCCAGTTAAGGCCTCCTTCTCCTCCTTTGAAAAACCTTTAAACGCTTTTTTCCAATACTCATTATTTGGTGTTTGAGGGCAAATATGTTCTATTGAAACTTTATCCTTTTCGCTTCTGGTGAAATAACTCCAATCGATCTTCCGATTTCCAAACTGATGGACTTTTTCGGTTTCATACTCATATAGGAAATAGCGTAGACCATTCCAATCATAAAATCCGCCACCATTTTTATATAATCTTTGCAAATAACCTCTAAAAGACTGATATTCAAAACCGGTTTCAGGCTTAAGCCATTCTTCAACCCTATCTTTTAATAGCTTACATATATCATTTATTGATAACTGTCCACTACGTAACTGCCGGGTAGTTTTATAAAATTCATTGTTTCGATAAGTGGAAAATGCCCTGCCTAACCTGAACGCTATAAATATAAAACGCTCAATTTCTTTAAATAACTTAACCCTTTCAGTGGATATTACCCCAGGAGAAATAAAGGCTACTGTAACTAAGGGTCTAAAGTAAGCAACACCTATACGATTTAATCTATCTAACCACAGACTTTCATCAGCTGTTAGATCAGCATTGTTTATTGGATTAAATGTGTTATACCAATGCACTGCTGCTGATTTTAGACTACCAACATAGTCTTCAATTTCTTTTGGCGATAGTTTTGAACGTAAAACAATTCTTTCATCGACTTCAGTTTCTGAAGCATCATCTTCATCAACAGAATCCCGAACTTCTGACACCTCAACGACCGAAGTCACTTTCACCTCAGTTTTGCCAAATATATTTTGTGGTGTAAATTTCTCTTCAAGTAAAAATCTGATATAGTCATCGCCTTTTTGCCGGGTATATTGAAAATACATAATCCAATGCGCCACCAGAAAGTCATCATCGGAAAGCGGTTTCTGTTTATTGCGTCCAAGCTGATAATAAACTTCTTTCCATGCATCATTTATTTTTTCCCGCAGAACTGCTCGCTCATCATTCTTTATCTCGTCCTCACCATAAAGTGTTGTGAGATAAATTAGACGATTTTTTAGCAATTCTAGATTAGAGAGCTTTTTGCCACGGTTATTCATGGTTTCAAAAGCTACGAAAACATCAAAATCATCTTGAATCTCGTGAAGATTAAACATCAAATTCTGGGTTGTCTTTTTAAACAGGGACTCAATCCCGACAACACCGTTTTTTTGAAAATAGCTTGCAAGATTTTCTGCAAAAAAGCGTTTTGCATTTTCAAGGTTAAGAGTATAAAAGGTTTCTTGAATACTGCCACCATCAGGTTCGTTCAAAATTCGATGCCGTAAATACCTAAAACTAGGGTTATCTGTTTCATATCCAAATTTATATGTGTTTATAATAAATTGAGGCGGTTTCTGAACGACCAAGTATTCTTCCTTTACTTGCTTCAAATTGAAGGTACCAATATAAATATCTTCTTCCCTTTTGTCGTTGTTTTCAGGGAGATCTTTTATTAAGCTTACTATTTCTTGAATAAAAATCACAAATGTTGTCAGTCGCTGTTGTCCATCGACTATATAGAAAGGCTTGAACCCTCTATCCTCAATCAACCAGCGCTCCTCATTCCAACCAGCCCAGTCCACTCGGCCAACTTCTTTAAGTGAGAGCAGACCAGTATAGTGAAACCTATCAGATGGTAGGTTGACTATATCCTCCCAAAAATCCCTAAGTTGTCTGGTTGTCCAAGCATAGCCCCGCTGATAATCCGGTATCTTAAAAATCCTGTCCTTAAAAATTCCTTTTAGAGATTCCAGCGCTTTCAAAGAAATCATCCTCCGAATCTTCTATAGGACCATTCTCTCGGTTTCTTTTTGCCCTATTATCGTAAATTCGCAAAATTCCTCTTATTTTCCTGCCTATAGTTGCCCGGCGCAGAAGACAGAAGAACTTGAGACAAATATAAACAAGCCACTGCCACCCCTCCCACCCCACCGATACCCTTTCGTCAGCGACATCAAAGGGCATACAAAGGATTAGGAGAGCTATGACAATGGCTTGTTGACCCACTTGCGTCGGTGAGCCTCAGTTTACTCACCATAATCATACGCATTGATTATTGCGGCTCCACTATACTCTCAACGTCTTACGATTTCATCCCAGTGTAGATCATAATCGCGTCCCTTAGGAATTTGGCGGTACCGGGCTGTTCCTTATCATAATGCGCTGTAAATCTGGCATCA
>CALCRD010000283.1 GCA_937894355.1 uncultured Bacillus sp. | reverse complement strand
CTCCCATGCTACGTAGCTGACGGGCAAACCTTTGAATCGATTCATCCCTTGAAAAGTCAGTCATTTTAAATAGTCGCTCTATCTTATCCCCAGTGATTACAAAGCTACCGTCTGGTTCACGATTAATGAAGATCTGTTCCTGCTCTGCTTCATGCTTATAAACAACACGGTGAAGACCTGTTTCTTCTTCTTCCTCTTCAACAAGTGGGAATTCTGGTGTTTGCTCGATTTTATCAGCAATCGCATACAATAAATCACGTAACCCTTTTCTAGTCAAAGCAGAAATTGGGAAGACCGGATAATCCTCTTCCAGCTTTTCTTTGAATATCTCCAAGTTTTCTTCGGCACCTGGCATGTCCATTTTATTGGCAACAATAATTTGCGGACGCTCAGTTAACCGGAGATTATACTCTGATAATTCTTTATTGATAGTTAGATAATCCTCATAAGGTTCTCTTCCTTCAGTAGCTGCCATATCAATCACATGGACAATGACCCTTGTCCGTTCAATATGACGTAAAAACTGGTGACCAAGGCCAACACCTGAGTGGGCACCTTCAATTAAGCCGGGCAAATCTGCCATAACAAAGCTTCTATTATCCTCAGTTTCCACCATACCTAGATTTGGAACAATCGTGGTAAAATGATATTCGGCAATTTTCGGTCTTGCTGCTGAAACGACCGATAGCAGCGTTGACTTCCCAACACTCGGAAAACCAACCAATCCAACGTCCGCCAAAAGTTTTAACTCTAAAGTGATGGTTTTATCTTGTCCAGGCTCACCATTTTCCGAAAGCTCAGGTGCAGGATTCGAAGGTGTAGCAAATCTGGAGTTTCCTCTTCCGCCACGACCACCCTTAGCAATGACAGCTGTTTGCTCATGCAACGTTAAATCGGCAATAATTTCGCCAGTTTCTTCATCAGATACCACTGTTCCTGGTGGTACTTTTATAATAAGATCCTTGGCGTTTTTTCCGTGCATATTTTTAGACATCCCGTGCTCTCCACGTGGAGCTTTAAAATGGCGTTGGTAACGGAAATCCATCAATGTGCGTAGCCCTTCTTCAACCTGAAACACTACATTGGCACCTTTACCGCCATCACCACCAGCTGGTCCACCCTTTGGGACATACTTTTCACGGCGAAATGCTACCATTCCGTTACCGCCGTCCCCGCCTTTTACATAAATTTTAACTTGATCTACAAACATATTTGTTCCTCCCGTCCGTGCATGGTCATTCTAATTTTTTTCTTTCAAGACGAGAATCGCTCTTTTCAGACCATTTATCTAAATGGTGAAAATACTTCCAATGCGAGTTCTTGCTGAGAGAATTCTAACACCTTAACCGTTAACTCATTAAAAGGATTAAAGTCTAGAAATTGTTGCAATTTTTCTTTGTCCCTTATTATTCCGCTAAAATCAAAAAAGAAACGAATTCCGTCATTTTGGGTTTCAACCGTAACAGAAAGATGATTATTATGGTATGGATCAATCGATGTATGTAAACAGGTGAAATATGATTCTGTCCAATCTGCAAGAAGAAGATCATCTACACTTAAATCAACCTCAACCTCATTTATCACTTCAAATTCAACCTGAAAGGAAAAGGACTCCCAGTTAGAGGTTAAAATCAAGGCAGCAAAACGGGGGATTCTCAAATTCGATAAATTTGCTTCTGCTTGAGCATCAAGCACGATTTCACTAATAAGTTGTTTAACCCGCTCAATCTTATTTAAATCGAGATTCCCTTTGATTAATTGTATTCTATTTAACCAGTCATGCCTTGCATGTCGCAGTACATCTACTGGACTCCATTCTTTTTTCATACTCGCACTCCTATACAGTCTTATTCTTAGCAGACGACTGCTTTCTGCTAGTATATCAAAAAATGGCCAAGTCGTATGCATAAAATGAAAAAAAGAAACTCTAACCAATATGGTTAGAGTTCTCTGTTAAAAAAAGCTTACGCTTCTTGAGCTACTGGATAAACGCTTACTTGTTTGCGGTCACGACCTAGACGCTCAAATTTAACGACTCCGTCAACCTTTGCGAATAGAGTATCGTCTCCACCTTTACCAACGTTCACACCTGGATAAATCTTAGTACCGCGTTGACGATAAAGAATTGATCCGCCTGAAACAAATTGGCCATCAGCACGCTTTGCGCCAAGACGCTTAGAGTGAGAATCACGACCGTTTCTAGTAGAACCTACTCCTTTTTTAGAAGCGAACAACTGAAGATCTAATTTCAATAACATGAATTTCCACCTCCTACTTTTTGAAGGTTATTTTTATGTGCTTTCCGTATTCTTCTTCAATCGTTTGTAATGAAATTATCATACCCTCAAAAAGAAGCTGAACCTTCTCATAAATGTCTTCCGAAAGGTTATCCGGAACAACACAGCGGAGAAAGCCATCTCCCCTTTGTTCAATCTCGGGAGTGACGCCTGTTAAAGCATGCACTGCGTTAATTGAGCCAATCGAGACTGCGGATACGCCTGCACAGACAATATCCTTCCCCCGCTGGGCAAAAAAGGCATGACCACTTAATTCAAATGAAAGAATTTTTCCGGATTCAGTACGATTAATCGTAATATTAATCATCTAATCAAACCCTAAGCATTGATTGCTTCAATAACAACTTTTGTGTATGGTTGACGATGACCTTGCTTTTTACGGTAGTTTTTCTTTGATTTATATTTGAAAACGATGATTTTCTTTTGACGGCCTTGTTTTTCAACTTTAGCTGTAACAGTAGCGCCATCCACTAATGGACTTCCTACTTTTACATCATTACCACCAACGAAAAGAACCTTATCAAATGTAACCGTTTCGCCTGCTTCTGCGTTAAGCTTTTCGATGTAGATAGCTTGACCAGCTTCTACCTTCACTTGCTTACCACCAGTTTCGATAATTGCGTACATAACTGCACCTCCTTATAAACTCAGACTCGCCATCCCCAGGCGTTTTGCACTTTCGAAAATAACCAGCTAATCGGTTTATAGCCGAAAAACGGATAACTTACAATAGAGCAAAAACTTAAAACCTGTTCTGTGCGGTTGTAGCACGGGTGCTACAAACATAACATGAAAATACTATCATAATCTGTCCATCCCTGTCAACACCTAAAGAGCAATTTCACTAAGAGTTGGAACTCTGATCAATCAAGCGCTACTTCATAAAGAGTTGGAACTTATGATCAATCCAGCAATCTCCCACCAGCTAGTGCTTGGCTTTGCCCGAAAGCTCCGCGTATCCACCAAATTGCCGAATCGCATAGAAAGGCTTAGCGCTTGCTACAATCGAGA
>CALCRD010000282.1 GCA_937894355.1 uncultured Bacillus sp. | reverse complement strand
AACTGGATGAGAACGAACGGTCTAACCTGACCCGGTTGATGAAGGTCAAAGATATCGTACGGAATAAGTAAAGGGTGCCAATTTTCAGGATCAAGTTTAATACGGAAAAAGCCTTGGTTTCTTTTTGAAACCAAGGCTTTTTTAAAAGGGATGCTGTAATCATCTTAGCAAATTTATTTTCTAGAATGATCCAAATTTAAAGTTGAGGTTTGCCGATACGCCGGAAAGCTCCTCCTCGGTAGTTCCGGCAATATCGAGGCCATCAATATAGCGATAACTAACGCCTAAACCGACCCTGAAGTGTGTCGTAACATTTAGTTCCACATTAAAACTGGGTTCGAGCACGAAAAAGGTGTCATCTGCAAATTTCTCAAAGATAGCGTCATTCTTTGACCGATAACTTAATTCACCGGCACCGACCAGGGTGTTGACGGTAAAATGGAACAATCGATGGGAATTATTCACGTACTCGAACATAAGTCCGCCGTAGCCCAGCTCATAATAGAGGGTTTTTCCATCTACTTCGAACGGTGCTTTCAGATCATTGACCATCCCATAACCGCCGCCTCCGATCATAAAAGCATGGTTAATAAACCAACCACCGTAGCCGCCCATTAAAAAAGCGGTTTTTCCATTAATGTCTGCGACTTTAATCGACGGTCCACCAAAACCACCATGGTCGACCGGTCCACTTATCAACGTTTCGTCACGGCCGAAAGCCGGGGCGGCCATTAAACATGTTAATACCACGACAAGCAAAATCCTCGCTAATCTTCTCAAGTCCATAACCCCCAAAACATTTGAATTACAAGTTATCCCTTTCACCTGGCTTCAATTTTCATCATTACACGTGTGCAGGCGGTAGCCAGTGTGATCGACTACTTTAGGAAATTACTTTATTAGGAGAAAAATTCCTTTAGAAATTAAATCTTTAACATTCTTTTATAGTCATTACAACATTTACAGGGGATTTTACCCTTTAAGGGCTTTAGTCATGGAGAAAAGAATTGTATAAATAGAGTACAAAATTGGGCAAAAAGGAAGGGTTTGCAAGAAGGCTAACGAATGAAACTTAAGGGGAAAGAGGGAACATTTGGAGGAGAAATGAAAGAAGAAAAGGTATCCACTCTTAATATTATTCTATTCTTTTACACCATCTTATGTTTTGGTGAAGAAATAGGGCAATTTTATTCACCATTTAATCGAATTAGTGGAGCATTGTTTCTTTTATTGTATCTAATAAACAATAAGGAGCTTTGGCTGTTAAGTGAAAGGAATAGGAGATTCTGGGCAAAGCTTATTTCTACAATTATTTTGGTGTTATTATCGTTTGGGTCACCAATTGCAGTAATTAGTGTCGGTTTGGTTTTATTAATTTCTATGATCTGGGACAAAAGGGTTGAATTTGAGGTTGGAATAGTCTTTTATATTTACCTTTTATCCAAAAGCTATATTCCTGTGTTTTATTACGTTGAACAGGGAATAGCTGGAGGGCTAAATTTCTTACTGAACTCAATTACTCCTTTTGAAATCGATTATTCCGCCTCGGCTTATGGTTTAGGGTGGATTATCATCATAATCTGTTTTACGTTGAGACTTATAACTAATTCAAATATCAAGTGGAGGCAAAAAATCTTTCGTGTTGCTTTGACAATTTTCTGTATTCTAATCCTTCAAGTGCTGTACTTTTGGCTTGCGTCAAGATTTGTTAATCTTCCAAGGCCTAAGGGATATAACCTTGATTACTATCTCTATTATTTGGTCAAACACTTTTTTCCGATGGATGGGCATGCACTCTTGTTTCCAGTAGCCTTTTTCATTACGGTATTAGTGAATAAAGGGGTAGTAGTGAAACATATATCTCTGCTAGCTAACGGAAATAAGTTAAGCCGGTTTAAGGAAAGAGCCTTTATATACGGCTTAATTTTGATCTTCTTTTCCGTATTGTTGGTGTTATATGGGAACATAGATTTTACGGATATTACGAGTTATCCTAAGCCCAAAATATATGTTTATGAGACAGAGATGGATTTTGATATTGTACCCAATGATGAGGTCTATGGTAGTAAAAACGGGTTATTTGGGATGATATTTTATTATTTCAAAGATTTGGGGTACCAAATTCAGTTAGGAGCTGATTGGACTCAAATTAATCCGGAAGGTAAGGATCTTTTATTGTTGCTTAATCCCCATGGAAAAATGGAATCCGGTGAGCGGGAAAAAATATTATCTTTTATAGATAAAGGTGGTCGGTTGTTGCTCTTAGGGGATCATACTCATATGTTTGGTCTTGATAATGATTACTTTGATTTAGCCGAAGAACTGGGAATAAGCTTCAATTTCGATACGGCAATCTATTTTAAGGAGTTATGGCGGGGATGTCTGCGTAGTCCAAATTTGTCTTTGGATCTAATGTTAAAAAACCCTAGAAATGCGCCTAATATTATGCAGGGGGCTTCATTGACGCTAACCTATCCGGCCGTACCACTTATTATTGGTGAATACGGTTGGTCCGACATGGGTGATCTTGAAAATGAGCCAGGTTATCTAGGAGATCGAAGATATTCAACCTTAGAGCGGACTGGAGACTTGGTTTTAGCAGCAAAAAGGAATTATGGAAAGGGTCAGATCGAGGTTTTCGGTGATACTTCGTTTTTGCAAAATTCACCTTTTTCATCTTCATATCCCTTCATTCAGATGTATCTATCCCAACTACAAAAAAGTGAGATTAATCCATGGGCAATCTTGTTTCCCTTGAGCTATTTACTCATAACCTTAGGATATGCTTTAAAAGAAACAAACCTAAAAAAGCATAATAATAGATCCGCAAATATGTTTTCTCTTGGTATGATGTTGATTTTTCTGACCATGGCAGCGGCCATAAGTGATCGGGATATTCATTTAAATCTGTCCAAAAAAGCAAAAACTTTAAGGGCAGGGATCGACTGTAACTTTTACCCCGTATATTATCATAGCGATTGGGAGCGGACAAATCGAGGACTTGGCGGGTTGAAAAACACGTTAATTAGGGAAAACGTTTTGCCTTATGTTACCTTTAATCTTGATCCGCTTCATGATGATCGCATAGATGTCTTTTTTCTATTGGGACCGTACAAAAAGATTTCAGAAGGGGAAGCGGAATGTTTAATAAGTTTTGTGGAAAGAGGGGGGACGTTAATCGTCTCGGTTGGATACGAACATGAAGAGCAGATTACCGAACTGTCAAAGAGGATTGGTCTTAAAATCTCAAATATACCGTACTCCTGTCTTGAAGGAAAGGATACCGATATGGGTTTGCGATTTGTCTCAGCATGGCCGTTAGTGCTGGAAGCGAGTGAAAATTGGGATGTTATCTGTCAGACCTGGGATGGCAAGCCATTGATTGTAGAAAAACATATCGGTGATGGCCAGGTCTTATTCGTGGGAGATTCGTATTTCTTTGAAAACAGAAACCTAGAAACGGGGCAATTATATTATAAAAACAACATGGAATTTCTCCGTAATGTACTGTCGAGCATAAAAAAGCAGAAGGTGGGCAACTGATGTATCTATATTTTTCGGGCATGGTCTTTTGGGCCTTTTCTATTCTATGGGTATATCCTTTATTTCAGGAACAAAATGTTGTGATGGGAATAGTCTGTGCCGGTTTTGCCTTTTGCTTCTACTTTCTGTTTGTCCTGTCTTCAGAACCGAAAAAGGAAGAATCTCTGGTTTTTAAATTGATCAAAAGTATTTATTTATCATTCCTAACCATAACTCTCCAAACGGTGGGGTTGTGGTTATATATTGAGATAATTTCCAGATGGCGGGAGCTAACATTTTTAACCCCCTTGTTTAAAGCTATTTTTCGGCTTTTCCATATACCGGTTACTGTTAGCGGCGGGAACTTATATTTATACGGGGTGGCTAATTACGTTCTAACTTTTTTGCCAAACCCCAGCAACTTAGGGTTGGTATACTTGCTAATGTTTGCCACGGGGAATCTATCATTATTATTTATAACAAAAGAAAGCAAAAAGGCGTTCAAAATTCACCTCGTTTCTTTAGTTTCTTTAGTTATTTATCTTTTGCTTCGGGTTGTTTTGTTGGTCACCCTCTTTAGTAATCAAGAAGTTGGTATCTCCGGCGTTTCTTGGTACTACCTGGCTTACTTTTGGCATCCCATCGCAGGAATTATTACCTTTTTACCTTGGATTTTCTTACAGCATCTGTTATTAAAAAAAGAAACCCTCATCCTCTATAATTTAAAGAATCTATGTACTAAGGAAACAGTACTTGCTCATTTAAAACCAGCTCTCTATCTTGCTTTGAGCATGGTGTTTCTTTTGGTGACCATATTTTGGATACCATCAGGAAAACTTAAGGATGGGCGGGTTTTATTTGAAGAATACTACAGCGATTGGTCTAAATCGACAAGACCAATTGATGACCAATGGTATAGTTCTGCCTCGACTTATAATTACTACACATTACGAAAATACTTAAATTCCTACTATGATGTTACTGTCAATGAAAGCCCATTAGAAAACGTGGATTTGGACAAGTATGACGTTGTGATCTTAAAGATTCCAACCAAACCATACCACAAAAAAGTTATTGTAAAAATCGTAAACTATGTTCAAAATGGCGGCGGACTTTGGGTAATTGGAGATCATACTAATGTCTTTGGCTCGACATCTTATCTAAATCCGTTACTTGAGCCATTTGGGATGCAGCTTCGGTATGATGGAGTTTACCAAAATGAGCATGGCCGCTTTAATAGTATTTTCCGTGGAAGTATAATTAACCATCCGATTATCCACAAAGTGCCGGTTTTTCTTTTCGCTACTCCATGTTCTTTACAAGTCACAAATCCACGAATAAGAATTGTGGTGCCTGGCTTGACAACCAAAGCTTAT
>CALCRD010000281.1 GCA_937894355.1 uncultured Bacillus sp. | reverse complement strand
CAGTGCTTTCTTCTGCTTTCTGGAGGCACTAACTCTAAAATTCCTTCAGGGAAGCCTTCTTCTTTATTACACCAGCAATTTCCTTGTTCAGCTGACCCAGCCATGCACTTGTTTTCTTCTCCACATATGGGACAATAATTATTTGCCAATTCCAAATCCTCCCTATACCAAGACAATATTAGTTAATTATGCCATAAAAGCGGTAATATTTTTGCAAAAATATATCAAAAAAAGTAGAAAAGTTATTATTTACAACTTTTTATTACAGGAGTATGATTGCATCAGTTTCGAATTTCTAAAATCGCTGAAACCACTATGGTACGGGGGACCCATTCTACCGGATAGTATTTTTATCCTAGGGGTGAATCCTTTTACAAGGTAGGGCTACTCAAAAGGCCCGAATCCGACAGCTAACCTCGTAAGCGTTTATTGAGAAGGAAGGTGGAACTTGTGAGGGTCGAATTTTGACGTCCACAGGTCTATTTACTAATGACCTGTGGACGTTTTTTGTTTTTTTCAAAAGTATTCTAAAAAGTGTGTTTGATTAAATTTGAATCCATGTAGATTGGGTGAGCAACCATGTTAACAACTTTCAAACGATTCTTAATCGGGCGTCCCTTAAAATCAAATGAATTAGGGGAACAACGACTAAATAAACGGAAAGCCCTAGCCATTCTTTCCTCTGATGCACTATCATCAGTGGCCTATGGTCCAGAGCAAATTTTAATTGTCCTTTTCACGATTAGTGCGGCAGCGTTCTGGTATTCCATTCCGATAGCTTTCGGGGTACTGATTTTATTAACGGCGTTAATACTTTCTTATCGGCAAATTATTTTTGCTTATCCACATGGCGGTGGCGCATACGTCGTATCAAAAAATAACTTAGGAATTAATTCCGGTTTAATCGCCGGAGGATCTCTGTTGGTCGACTATGTATTAACTGTGGCCGTTAGTGTTTCTGCGGGTACGGATGCTATTACATCAGCATTCCCCACTTTGCACGAACATACAGTGGGCATTGCCGTAATCTTTGTGATCTTTTTAACCATTTTAAATTTAAGAGGGGTTACCGAGTCAGCAACGATTTTAGCCTATCCTGTCTATCTGTTTGTTATTGCCTTATTTGTCTTAATTGGAGTTGGGCTGTTCAATGTGCTAACAGGTCAAGTGTCAGCTGAGCTTCATACACCAATTGGGACTCCAGTCGCTGGAATTAGTTTATTTTTATTGTTAAGAGCTTTTTCATCTGGGAGTTCAGCATTAACAGGGGTTGAAGCCATTTCCAATGCGATACCCAATTTTAAAGAACCGGCACCCATTAATGCTTCCAGAACATTAATGGCTATGGGAATTTTGCTGGCTCTATTATTTTCTGGGATTGTTTTTTTAGCCTATTATTATGGAATTACGCCAAGTAAAGAAGTTACGGTTGTTTCGCAAATTGCTGAAGAAATATTTGGTCGGAATGTCATCTATTACTTTATTCAAGGAACAACTGCGTTAATATTAATTCTAGCAGCAAATACTGGGTATACTGCATTTCCATTGCTAGCAGTGAACCTTGCCAACGATAAGTTTATCCCAAGAATGTTTACCATTCGTGGCGATCGGTTGGGGTATTCAAACGGAATTATTATCCTAGGATTATTATCTATTTTGCTAATCTTTGTGGTTAATGGAGAAACTGAACATCTTATTCCTCTATATGCGGTTGGAGTGTTTATTCCGTTTACTCTGTCTCAAACAGGAATGATGGTCAAATGGATTCGCGAAAAGCCAAAGAGCTGGATTCCCAAATTAGTAATTAATACCCTTGGTGCCTTAATCAGCTTTTTGGTTACAATGGTTTTCTTTTTAACCAAATTCCCGCAAGTTTGGCCAGTGTTTATTTTTTTACCGATAATTATTTTTATTTTTCATAAAATCAACCGGCACTACGAAGATGTAGGGAATCAACTAAGAGTCCACCACGAAGAACAATTTGTTCCAATCGAAGGGAATGTCATCATCGTACCTGTTGCCGGGATTACTCATGTAGTAGAAAATTCGTTAAACTATGCGAAATCTCTAGGGGTTAATCAGGTCATCGCCGTATATGTCTCTTTTGAAAAAGAAGCAGAGAAAAAGTTTGAAGAAAAATGGAAGAATTGGCAACCTGATGTTAGATTAGTGACATTACACTCAACCTATCGGAGCATCATTCAGCCGTTGACCAAATTTGTTGATACGATTGAACATAAAGCCAAGGAATCCAATTACCAGGTAACAGTGGTTATTCCACAATTCATTACCAAAAAAGGCTGGCACAATATTCTTCATAACCAATCAAGCTTGTTAATACGTTCTTTCTTGCTCTATCGCAGAAATGTTGTCATTACAACGGTACCGTATCATCTGAAAAAATAACTATGAACCTAGCAAAAGAAAGAGCATTACCGCGACAAACGGGTAATGCTCTTCTTATCATGTTGCTTGGAGTGTTTGTCCCAAAATCAACTTCCTTTTAGCCCATTGAAGCAAAAAGTGAACTTCCCAGCAACGCAAAAAATTATACTAAATAAGCACCTAATGCTTCCATCGCTCTCTTTAAGGCATGTTCATATGCTTTGTCTTTCCCAATTACCAAGTGGAAATCCTCTTTATTTCGAACTGTTGATCTCCCTTCCACCTCATAACCATTTTCAAAGATTAATAAACAAATAGTTGATTTATCACTCATTCGAAAAAATTTTTTCTCAACAATCATTTCCTCCAATTCGATTCGTTTATCATCCCTAATTTCAGCAAGTCTCGAGTAAGGGATTACAATATGTTCATAAACATGGTTGTTCATACAAGTTACTAACAGAATTTTTTCCCCATTATGCTCAACATAATTAAACTCACCACATTTTGGGCAAATGCTTTCGATTATCATGTTATTTTACTCCCTTTAGGTAGATTTCTTTATTTTTTGGATATACAAAAAGAACACTAAGTTTACCCAGTGTTCTTTGAACGCACCCAAAGTAAACCTCCTCTCTAAACGCTTACGAGGTTAGCTGTTGGATTCGGGCTGAAAGAGTAGCCCTACCTTAAAAAAGGATTCACCCCAAGTACAAATGTACACAAAATTGGGTCCCCCGCTCCGATTGGATTAAGCGATATAAGGTTGCTTAACAGAATTAATATTTTACAAAAACAATATAATCCTTTAGAGGACAATTGTTAATATCCTTATTATAAAATATTCATTGCTAAACTAACATATTTTCCTTTCATTACAAAAGATTTAAAATAAAAAAACGGAAGCGAAAAAAAGTAAAGGAGTTTCGGTAAAAAATTGAATGAATAGCCCTCATTAATTTGAAGATTCCAATAATCTTAATCTTTCTTGTCTAATAGTTTCAATGTCTTTTATTAAATTGTCTCTTTGCTCGCTTAATATTTCTATTCCCTTTAAGACGGTTTCCTTCGTACCTTGTGTTTGATTAAAGCAATCGGAAAGTTGATCATGGACAATCCAATCCACGAAAAATCCGTCAAGTATATAATCAGCAAAGGTTAACATGCCGTCGATTTCTAAATTCGCTTGAAAATGATTTTGAATATCTACTAGTTCTGCTTGGAAATTTCGCAAGTGATTTTTTGCTTGTTGTATATGATTCTTTGCATCATCAAAGCAACTATGTTTCATTGCTGTTGTTACCATTCCACCGCCAAACATATCAAAGGTTGACCATCCCTTAGCAGAATCCAAAGACTCAAGCGCTTGATTTAACGATTCTAAGGCAATCTCCCCTGCTGCTATCGCTTCATTATATTCTTTAAGATTAGCAGAAACATCCGCTTCCCTTACAGACAAGGCAAAAAGTTTATCACTCCAAATCGTATTAGTATCATATATTAATCGTTCTTTTTGACCGATGATTTCCTCATACTGAATATCTGCATTCCCAACTAGTTTTAGCATTTCAGTAATATTCTTTATGTCCTTCTCAATATGATTAATCGTTTCAAGTTTTTCATTATATGTTATTTTTGCAGCAAGTACTTCTTGCTGCTCCAGATCTAGTTTTTCTGGCTTTCTTCCAGAGACTGTATATAATAAATTAGTCAATGATAATCCCTCTAGTCGAGCAACATCTTCTTTTTCCTTTTCTAATTGGAGCTTTACTCTGTTTTTATTCTCCTCTTCTTCAAGTAATAACGCTTTTAACCGCTGTAACTGCTCCTCAAATTTCACTTTTTTGCGCAAATTCTCTTTTGCTTCAATAAGTTTGTTGTTTAATTCAGTAAACATTCCCATTCTCCTCAGTGTGTATTTTAAAAATATTTCTTTAAAAGTGTAAGAGCGAAGGTGTACCTGTGACAAAATTCTATATCTGAATTTAACTAATAACTTCTAATACATTGCTTTT
>CALCRD010000280.1 GCA_937894355.1 uncultured Bacillus sp. | reverse complement strand
CTCTGACCAATGAAGAACAAACTCTGACCAATGAGGAACAAACTCTGACCAATGAGGAACAATCTCTGACCGATGAAGAACAAGAATCCTCAGTTGAATTGAAACCATTTTATAGAAGTTGGCTTATGTATTTCTTATTGTTAGCATTCGGACTTTTCATTGGGACTAACCTATATTTTAAAAGCCAAATAACAATTAATGCTCCAGAAGTGGATTTAGGGGAGAAGGTAGTCGTTATCCTTGAGAATGGGCAAGAAATGAAAACCTATGAAAACCTACTTGTTGAAAAGGAAAAAAAGATTTACTACAAGGGAGAATTTAATACAATTGACATAACGAAAGGAATCATTGTTTATAAGGACTGGGAATGAAATGCTTGCTAATTAAGGATCAAGACCGTGGCCGTCATGGCTGCGGTTTTCTATTTTCATATTCCTTTTTCCAAAATTTAACGGATGAAAAATTCAATAATATGCCATTTCTATTTTTCATAAATAAATTGGTAGTAGAACCCCATTTTTTAACTTTAGTAACTCGGAGAAGGTTAAGAACTTCCTTTCAGTGTGAGTTTCGTTTTATAGTCCAAATAGTACATTTTTCCAGTTAAGGACTAGTTTATCTTGAAGTTTAGCTAAATCATGATAAAATCATTTAGAAGATAGCTTGGCTAAATTACATATAATTTTCTTTAGGAAAATGAAACTTTTATCACAATTATTCGTCTAATAAAGAGTAGGATAAAAACGGCATTTTCTTGAATTTTTATGAGTGGAAGTTTTTATTATAATAAAATATGCTATAGTATTTTACATTCGTCCATTATAATCATCCAACTTACTATTAATATTATTGAGGTGTTAATAATTGAAAAAAATACTAAAAGGAAGCCTATCGGTTTTTTTTATTGCAGTCCTTCTTTTTTGGTTAAAAACCTATGTTGTCTATGAATTAGAATTTACATTAGGTATTGACAATAAAATACAGGAGTTTTTATTATTTATTAACCCCTTAAGTTCCGCATTATTATTCCTTGGAATTGCTTTATTGTTTAGGAAACGCGGAGCAAATGTCATGTTGGTTCTAATGAACTTTCTTCTATCGTTTGTGCTTTATGCAAATGTGGTTTACTATCGATTCTTTAACGACTTTATTACAATTCCAGTTCTTATGCAAACCAAAGTAAATGGCGGACAACTTGGAGATAGTGCACTTTCGCTAATGTCTCCGTGGGATGTCTTTTATTTTACCGACACAATTTTAATCATTCTACTATTGCTCTTTAAAGTTGTTGCACCTTTAAAAATAAGTAATCGTAAACCTGCTGGATTTGTTATGGCTGCTTCAATTGTCGTATTTTTATTTAATCTAGGTTTAGCTGAAAAGGATCGTCCTGAATTGTTAACTCGTTCTTTCGACCGTAATTATTTAGTGAAATACCTTGGTACCTATAATTTTACAATCTATGACATGATTCAAAATGCAAAATCCTCGAGTCAACGAGCAATGGCTGACAGTAGTGATATTGTTGATGTAGAAAACTATATTAAAGCCAATCATGCAGAACCAAACCCAGAGTATTTTGGCAAAGCTAAAGGGATGAACGTCATCTATATTTCATTGGAATCACTCCAATCATTCATTATTGACTATAAAATAAATGATTTAGAGGTAACACCATTTTTAAACTCACTTGCCCACAGTGGAGAAACATTCTATTTTAATAACCTATTCCATCAAACAGGACAAGGCAAAACTTCAGATGCGGAATTTATCATGGAAAATGGATTGTACCCAATGTCTCAAGGAGCTGTTTTTGTTAATAAAGCGCAAAATACTTTTCAGGCAATGCCGGGAATCTTAAACACACAAAACTATACATCAGCTTCGTTTCATGGTAATTCCAAAACTTTCTGGAATCGGAATGAGGTCTATAGATCTTTCGGCTATGATTACTTTTTTGATTCAGAATACTATGATATGAGCGAAGAGAACACAAAGAATTACGGAATGAAGGATATTCCATTCTTTGAACAATCGATGCCGTTATTAACAAATTTACCACAACCTTTTTATACGAAGTTTATTACTCTGTCCAATCACTTTCCGTTTAAGATGGATGAAGGGGATACCGACTTTCCAATCGGTGATTTTGGCGGAAGCGTTGTAAATCATTATTTCCAAGCTGCCAACTATATGGACAAAGCGATTGAAAAGTTTTTTAATGATTTAAAGGTAGCTGGTTTATATGATAATACAGTGATTGTGATGTACGGTGACCATTATGGAATTTCCGAAAATCATAATGAACCTATGTCCAAGGTTATTGGGAAGGAAATTACACCATACGAGAGCGCCCAGTTGCAACGTGTACCTGTATTTATTCATGTTCCAGGCGTAAGTAGTGGTGGGATTAGTAATACCTACGGAGGGCAAGTTGATGTTATGCCAACCGTTCTACACTTATTAGGAACTGACACCAAGGATTATTTGTTAATTGGTTCTGATTTGTTGTCACCGACTCGGCAACAAATTGTACCTTTCCGTAATGGTGATTTTATTTCACCGGAAATAACCCGTGTTGCTGAAAAGAATTATAGCAATGCCACAGGCCAAATCGTTGAAGGCGATGGATATAAAGAGTTAGACGAACAAGCGAAAATGAAGTTGAAAATTTCAGATGAAATCGTCTATAAAGACCTATTGCGCTTCTATACACCTGAAGGTTTTACACCGATCAATCGTAAAGATTATCAATATGTAAAAAAAGTCGATTTAGTGGAAGAGCGGGAAAAACGAATGCAATAAATACTAATTGGATGCCTGAATATGCGGGAAACGCGATTCGGGCATCCTTTTGTTTTTGGTTGTTTGTTTTTTTGAAAAAGAACAAGTTGTGGTAAAGTATAAGGAGTAAAGATGGATAAGCGATTTTAAGAGAAGGAGGCAATGGGATGGGTCATTGCGATTTAGATCATTCACAAGAAGATGTTAAAAAGAAATACGAGTCTCAAAGCGAATTTCTCCCACAAGAAACAAGAGGATTATTTCAAGAATTTTTTCAAAAAGAACATTCTCAAGACATATTAAATGAGATATTTCATTTATTGAAAAAATATGACCTAGTTGATGAAGAAGAACGAGCTTCGCGTACCAAAAAAATCTTACTTATTATCCAAAACGTATAAAAGGAAAATCCCCGCCTTAATAGTAAGCGGGGATTTTTTTCTTATAAGTAATGGAGGGGAAAAGCACCTAATTATAGCTCCATAATTTATATAATTTCTTTTTTAGGAGTCCAAATTTCTTGAAGTAAAAGGTTTTCAAAATGCTCTGCTACAACAGGCTTACTGCAGATAAAGCCTTGGAATTCATTGCAGCCCATCTTCGTTACTAAAGTTAGTTGAGTGTGGGTCTCGATTCCTTCTGCTACTACGGTTTTATTCAGCTTTTGAGCAAGTTTGACAATCGCATGGGCAACATCATAGCTCTCATTGTTTGACGGGATATCTTTAAATATACTTCGATCAATTTTTAAAACATTGAATTTAGTTTTAGTTAAGAAATTAAAAGCGGAGTTACCTGCGCCAAAATTATCAAGAGCAATGGAAATCCCCATTTTCATTAAATCCTCTATTGCTTTCCCAACGTGTCCTTCTTTATTTAATAGGCTCGCTGCGTTTATTTCAAACTCTAAGTGGGTTGCTTCTAGCCCAGTTTGCTCGAGCGTATCTTTTACAAACTCGACAAAATTCGGATTAAATAATTGCATGACGGAAATATTGATGGAGACTTTAACTGGGCTTAATCCTTGTTTTCTCCAACTCATTTGTTGAGTACAAACATTTTTTAATATCCATTCTCCTAACGGAATAATGAATCCTGATTCTTCTGCAAAAGAAATAAATTCAATATGCGAAACGAGACCTAACTCCGGATGCGACCAGCGAACTAAAGCCTCAGCACCCACTATTTTGTTTGTACTAAGGTCTACCCTAGGCTGATAGACCATGAAGAATTGTTCCTTTTCAAGCGCTTTATGTAGATCGTTTTTTAATAAAAATGATTTATAACCATTCTCATCCATTGAAGGAGTGTATAGCTGATAGTGATTTTTCCCATCATGTTTCGCCTTGTACATGGCAACATCGGCATTTTTTAACAATGTTTTTAGGTCTTCACCGGCCATTGGATAAATACTGATTCCGATACTAGCAGAAACATTTAATTCATACTCACTTACGGAAAATGGAATATTGAACGCTTGAACTAGGGTGTCAGCAAGATTATGCAGATATTCATAATCAACAATATTTGGAATGATAGCAGCAAACTCATCACCACCAAGGCGACCAACGAATGCTTGGTTATTAAATAAACTGGTAATCCGATAGCCAACTTCCTTTAATAACCCATCACCAATTTCATGCCCTAGTGTATCATTAATATTTTTAAATCCGTCTAAGTCTAGGAATAAAACAGCAAAGCGTTGTTGTCTTTTTTTGGCAGCTTTCAATGCTCCTCTGAGTTGTTCTTCAAAATGCCTTCGATTGGGCAAATTCGTTAAATGGTCATAATTGGCAATTTGTTTCACTTTATCTGTTGCTTCCTTTTGTTTAGTGTAATCTCTAAGGTTAAAAACAATCCCGTGAATATGGGAATCCTCTAAATAATTAGTGAAAACGACATCGCACCATCGCATAGTACCTTCTTTATGTTTGAACTTTATTTGTTGACGAATCGGTTCATTGGGGTTATCGATGATTTTCGCCAAAATACTAGACCATTTTTGGGCATCGTT
This sequence comes from uncultured Bacillus sp., assembly GCA_937894355.1. Classification (GTDB taxonomy): domain Bacteria; phylum Bacillota; class Bacilli; order Bacillales; family Cytobacillaceae; genus Bacillus_BU. Next base: position 11,973 of record CALCRD010000280.1, on the reverse strand, counting down.
TTCGTCAAAAAAATCGACTATATTAGACCCTATCGTTTCAAAGGGGGTGAATCCAAGAACACGTTCCATTGCTTGATTTAGGTAATTGAGTTCTCCGCGATTGTTTAGAATTCCGACAATATCGTAGGAGTTATTGGTTAAGGCACTTAATTGTTTATCCTTTTGGGCAAGCCTAAATTCAATTTCCTTTTTTTCGGTAATGTCTTCTTTTAACGCAAGAAATTGAAAAGGCACACCTTCTTTGTTTAATAACGGAGTGATAATCAAACGCACCCAGATGATTTTTCCGTCTTTTCTGCGGTTTTTCAAATCTCCTCGCCAAATTTTTCCGGAAAGAATCGTATCCCACATGTCTTTGAAAAACTCTTTGGAATGGAAATTCGCATTAAATATTCTCGTATGACCTCCAAGTAATTCGGCAGGTTCGTAGAGGGTTAAATCAAAAATATTTTTATTTCCATACAAAACATTTCCGTCAATATCAGTTAGGACAACGTTCATGGCTTGATCAACGGCATAGACTGCTTTTTCATTGATGAGAATTTTTGCTGGATTATGATCTGGGATATGAGCCCATTCATCATTAATTTGGTGACCGCCATCTATTTTAACTACTTTAGGATTTCCTTCGGACTGATCCGTGTTGTCCCTAATCTCAGTGATTTTCCCGTATTGATTCATACTTTATTCCCTCCGGAAAAACAAATTATTGTCTACTATTCAGTTTACCTTAACGTTTAAGATTAATAGCTAAATGTTGTTAAAGTATTATGACGAAATAATTATGTTGTGCATACTGGCTCAGTTAATTTAAAAAAGTATTCACAAACTTCTTCTTTCAACACCAACAATAGATAAAAAAGACTAGGCATCATATGCCTAGTCTTTGACGGATTATAATTTAAATGAGCTTTTTAATGAAACAATAAGGTTGAAAACAATTTTTTCGTCTGTTGAAAGTTTAGGATCAACATTGAAATAACCGTGACGGAAAAACTGATATTTATCTTGAGGTTTTACATCCTTCATGTTTGGTTCAACGAAGCCTTGAATAATTTCTAAAGACTTTTCATTGACAAAATCAAGGAAAGTTTTTTCTGCTTGGTCATTCTCTGTATTGTCATTCAACTCATCATCAAGGATAAGTGGTTGATAGAGACGGTATTCTGCTGGAAGGGCATGGGTGGCATCCACCCAGTGTAATGTACCTTTTACTTTCCGGCCGGTAAAACCTGAGCCGCTCTTAGTTTCTGGATCATAGGTACAGTGAAGCTCGATTACATTTCCGACATCATCTTTAATTACTTCCTCACATTTAATGAAATAGGCGTTCTTTAGACGTACTTCATTACCTGGGAAAAGGCGGAAATATTTCTTTGGTGGATTTTCCATAAAATCATCTTGCTCAACATAAAGTTCTCGCGTAAAAGGAATTTTTCGCATTCCCATTTCTGGAACTTCGGGATTGATTTCAGCATCTAGCCATTCCACTTGGCCTTCAGGATAATTTGTAATAACCACTTTTAATGGACGTAAAATACCCATTGTTCTTGGAGCTTTTAATTTTAAATCCTCACGAACAAAATGTTCAAGCATCGCAGCATCTACAGTTCCAGAGCCCTTAGAAACACCTGTTTCGCGAACGAATTCCCGAATGGCTTCTGGTGTATAACCTCTTCTTCTTAGCCCGGAAATTGTTGGCATACGTGGGTCGTCCCAACCGTCAACAAACCCTTCATCAACAAGGAGTTTTAGCTTCCGTTTACTCATTACCGTATTGGTAATGTTTAACCGGCCAAATTCAGTTTGTTCAGGTTGATTTTCCATTTCACATTCTGCAACAACCCAGTTATAAAGTGGTCTATGGTCCTCAAACTCAGTCGTACAAAGGGAATGGGTAACACCTTCAATAGCATCCTCAAGTGGATGCGCAAAATCATACATTGGATAGATGCACCATTTGTCGCCAGTGTTGTGATGTGAGACATGTGAAACACGATAGAGCACCGGGTCACGCAGGTTTAAATTGGGTGATGACATATCGATTTTTGCCCGAAGAACCTTCGTACCATTTTCGAATGCACCATTTCTCATTTTCTTAAATAAATCTAAATTTTCACTAATACTACGGTTGCGATACGGACTTTCTTTTCCTGGCTCTGTAAGTGTGCCGCGGAATTGACGAATTTCTTCTGCGCTTAGGTCGTCAACATAGGCTTTGCCTTTTTCAATTAAAAGAACAGCCCGATTATACATTTCCTCAAAATAGTCTGATGCAAAAAGGAGTTCATCCCAATCATAGCCAAGCCATTTCACATCTTCTTTAATCGAATCAACATACTCTTGGTCTTCCTTTAACGGGTTGGTGTCATCGAAACGCAAGTTTGTTTTTCCGTTAAATTCATCTGCTAGTCCAAAATTAATCACAATTGACTTTGCATGTCCAATATGTAAGTAACCGTTTGGTTCAGGCGGAAAGCGGGTGGTGATATGATTACGTTTTCCAGTTTCTAAATCCTCTTTAATAATACTTTTAATAAAGTTTGAAGAGTTTTGTTCCAACTTTATCAACCTCTCTATATGTACAATTATTTACTATTTTAGCGTAGATTCTAGAGTATTAAAACCCCATAGATGGATGTTTTGCCATAGTTTAACAAAAGTAATCATCCATTGCAGTTAATAGTAATCGGAAAATAGAATAAATTCAAGCATTGAGGTAAGTGATTTTGACCATTCTTAATCATGGTGGATATAGGAGCTAATGGATAATATTCCAATTAAAGGGCAAATTATAAAAAAATAGACGGAGCTTGATAATGAAAAAGTTCAGGAAGACCAAACCGTTACAAATATTTAAAGAGGATTCTAAAAAAGCTGATGAACCAGTTATGATCAACTTAGAAAAGAATATTAACATCCTAAAAGAACTTTTTCAAAAATGTTCTGATGTAGTTTTTCGTAGCCTAAAGGTTGGAGGACATCATGCCTATTTACTGTATATTGATGGGTTAGTAGATACAAAAGACATTGAGATGAATGCTGTCAAACAATTACTAAATGTGAGTGAACAAGAGAAAATAACCTCAAAACATATCATGGAAAACATTTTATCGGTTAATCAAGTTGAAGATGCAGGAAAATTAGATGATTTGGTAAAAAGGGTTCTAGACGGTGATACGGGTTTATTAATTGATGGTCTTGAGCAAGCATTTATTATTAGCGCCCGAGGTGGTAGTAGACGGAGTGTTACGGAGCCTGAAACTGAGACTTCGATAAGGGGTCCACGTGAAGGTTTTACCGAGAGTCTAAGAGTAAATACCGCTTTAGTTAGGCAAAAAATCCGTTCAAGTAAATTAAAAATGGTATCAATGGAGTTAGGAACAGAAACACAAACAGCTATTGCTGTTATATATTTAGAGAATCTTGCTCAACCTGAATTAGTGGAAGAAGTTCTTAATCGAATTGGAAAAATAGATATTGATGGAGTACTAGAAAGTGCTTATATCGAGGAGCTAATTGAAGATAATCCATGGAGTCCTTTTCCGCAAATTCAAAATACCGAAAAACCAGATAGTGTAGCTGCAAATCTTCTTGAAGGGAGAGTATCAATTTTAATAAATGGCACCCCTTTTGCACTAATTTTGCCAGCGACATTTTGGCAATTTTTACAGGCGAGTGAAGATTATTACCAAAGGTTTCATATTTCCATCTTTTTGCGGTGGCTTAGGTTGATGCTGATTTTTCTTGCTCTGGAATTGCCAGCCTTTTATATTGCTACAACTACCTACCATCAAGAGATGATTCCAACCAATTTACTTTATAGCATTGCTGCAAGCCGGGAAGCGATTCCCTTCCCAGCCTTTGTTGAAGCAATGATTATGGAAATAGCATTTGAAGCTCTACGTGAAGCGGGGTTAAGGTTACCAAAAGTAATTGGACAAGCGGTTAGTATTTTAGGGGCACTTGTTATTGGAACAGCAGCGGTTGATGCCGGTATCGTGTCGGCTCCTATGGTAATTATTGTGTCAATCACGGGAATCGCCTCGTTCACTATACCAAGATATCATTTGTCAATTTCGATACGTTTACTACGATTTCCACTAATGTTTCTCGCTAGTGTCTTTGGTATGTTTGGCATTGTAATTGGATCCATTATCATACTCACTCATTTATGTAAATTGCGGTCGTTTGGAGTGCCATATTTTTCACCACTTGCTCCCTTGAAAATGAGTGAAATGAAGGATGTTTTTATTCGCGCTCCCTGGTGGGCTATGAATAAACGACCGACCCAAACTGTTAAAGGTGATGTGACAAGACAGAAGGTGAATCCAGTTCCTAAAGTAAAACAGTAGGGAAAATCGTTATAAAGAGAGGGGTAAAATTTGAAAAAACTGCTATTAATCTGGATGATTTTGATTTCGCTAATTTCTTTAACAGGCTGCTGGGATCGAATTGAAGTGAATGATATGGCTTTTGTTGCTGCTGCAGGGTTTGATAAAGAAGCAGATAATCAATTTAGAATTTCAGTTCTGGTACCACTTCCTAGCGCATTGGGAGGAGTAGGTTCGAGTGGAGGGGGAGGGGGAACAAGTGGGTCCAAACCTTATTATGTTGATTCTGATGTAGGTAGAAACATAATGGAGGCGATTAATAAATTACAAACCCATATGTCTAGAAGGCTTTATTTTTCCCATAGAAGGGTGTTAATTATTGGAGAAGAATTAGCTAAAGGGGGATTTGGGAAATCATTGGATTGGATTTTAAAGAACCCGCAATCGCGGTTAACCACCTTTGTCCTCATTGCCAATGGGGATGCCAGTGAAGTTTTAAATTCCGACCCCCATCTAGAACAAATGCCTGTGGAAGCAATCCGGGAAATGACGAAAGAGGTGTTTAATGCCGATACTCGTCAGGTAATTGCAGATATTTCTATTCCAGGGAAAGATCCGGTTATTCCAATTGTCGAAACGACAAAATCAAAAAACAAAAAGCGAAAAGACGATAGACTGGAAGTATCAATAAAAAACGTTGCCATATTAAAAGATGATCATTATCGATTTCAAACGAATAGAAAAGAAACTTTTGGTACATTTTGGTTGTTAAATCAAATGGACAATAAAGCATTTACAATCAAAGTGGCTAAAAAAGACGAATTAATAGTTCGTGTCATCGATTCGAAGATTCAGCCCACCTATGAAATCAAGAGGAATGTCCCTTCCTTTACGCTTTCGTTTACTACGAAGGTAAAAATGATTCAAAATGAACCCAATCTTGAACTAAATGATTGGAAAACATATAAGGATTTCAAAAAAAAGATGGAAGCCACAATCAAAGACCAAATTGAGGCGATATTAGCACATTCAAAATCAGAAGGAATTGATGTGTATGGCTTAGGTTGGTACCTATATCGTCATGAAAATCAATTATGGAAAAGTAAGTGGGAGGATAGCTGGGATGAATTGTTAAAGGATGTAAAGGTGAAGGTTTTAGTAAATGCTGATATTGAAGAATCCATCAATTCCCCAATAAAAATAAAGGAATGAAGTCGATGTTTGCGACGATTAGCGTGATTGTTTCTTTAACAGTTTACTTAATTATTTACTTTAAAGAGATTCAAAAGAATCATAAGCAACGCTTAGTAATTTATATATTGGTTATGATTTCCGTAGCCTTAGCAATGACACTGCCAACCACTTTCACTCTAGGAGTGGCAATGAAGTTTATGAATGGGACACTCGGGGAGATAACTAAAAGGGTGTTGGCACAATGAATGAGAAAATTTCCTCACTTCAGTTATCTTTTATCATTGCCAACCTAATATTCACAACGATGAACTTATCATTGCCACTGCCATTAGTTCAAATGGGTGAACAACATTCATGGTTTGTTCCAATTATTACTTTCCCGATTATTGTCGTTATAATCCTAATCGGATTTGGGAAGAAAAAGGAACTTGAGAAATTACAGGTTTTCTTTGCAGAGACTAATAAGAACTTTTTCCGCACCTGTTTTTTTATTGTCGCTCAAATTTTTTTAGTGGCTTTATTTTTAAAAGATTTTAGGGCGATAATTGATTTAATTACCAATATTCTGCTCCCTATGACCCCTAATTCGGCAGTTGCCATTGTGCTTGCTTTAACCTTAATTTATATGGCCACTGGAGGATTAGAGGTTATTTCAAGGGTAACGACAGTTCAATTCATCATTATTGGTGTAACAATTTCGCTGCTTCCCTTGCTACTATTAAATGAAATTAGTTATGATTATTTGCAGCCCTTCGGTGGAATGGATTTTGTTGATCATTTAGGAAAATCATCTTATTTATTCACACCATGGGTAGGAGAAGCAGTCTTAGTGTTTTTACTGTTTACTGAAGTGGGAAATCCTGAAAAAATTAAGATGGCAAGTATTATCGGAGTTGGAATTGGTTTGGGCCTATTTGTTATTATCCTGCTATTGTCAATTACCGTTTTAGGATTACAGGTGTTGAAAGAAGTGACATATCCTAGCATTACACTTATTCAGCATATTAATATTACAGATTTTCTTGATCGACTAGATTTATCCATTGTGACCCTTTGGCTACCGACATATTTTGCTAAGCTAGCTCTAATCCTATATTGCCTAAACAAAACAATTTGTCTGCAAAGTGGAAAGCATTCTAATCTTCTTATTATGCCGATTGGTGTATTGTTGGGAGTTTTATCAATCGTATTGTTTACAAATAATCTTGATCATTTAGAATATTCCTTTTTCACTTGGGCAACATTAGGGCTGATATTAGAGTTCACCATATTTTTATTGTTTTTCATAATAAGAGTGAAAAACAAAAGTTCAAGCGGGCTTTTATAGCTCGTTTTTTTGCTTTGGCTTTGTTAATTTTCAATGGTGATTTGCCAACGGTCAAGTTTAACACAGCCTTTTGAAAAAAGCGTAATTTAATCAAATTAAGACACATACTTGATTTATACTAATATGGTAAAATACATATAATGCTCTCAAAAAAATAGAAAAGAAGTGGAGGAGAGGATTATTGAATAATAGGCAAGATATTAAGCTGATTGCTTTAGATATGGATGGTACTTTGTTGAATGACGCTGGTGAAGTATCGCAAGAAAATCGAGATACGATTAAAGAAGCGCAAAATAGTGGTATTCACGTCATTGTTAGTACAGGTAGATCTTTATTAACCTGTATTGATTATGTAAAAGCTTTAGAACTATCCTCTTACCTCATTACGGGAAACGGAAGTGAAATCTGGGATCAAAACGGAGAACTAGTAGAAAGAACCGCTGTAGATCCTGGCCACATTCAGTGGTTGACCGATCTTGCCCGGAAATATCAAACAAAAACATGGGCGGCCGCTACGAATCGTGTTTGGAAGCGGGAAATGCCTGATGATATTGAAAAGCATACTTGGCTAAAATTTGGTTTTGAGATACAAGAAGACGATATAAGGAATACAATCCTTGGGCATCTTCATGCTCGTGGCCAATTTTTTGAAATTAGTAATTCAAGTCCAATAAATATTGAAGTAAATGCCCGTGGAGTTAATAAAGCAAGAGGTATAGATAGAGTGTGCAGTCGATTGGGTCTTTCGATGAGCCAAGTTATGGCGATTGGCGATAGTTTAAATGATATGTCCATGATTAAAGCGGCTGGACTTGGAGTGGCAATGGGGAATGCCCAAGAAATCGTAAAAGATAGCGCCAATTGGGTTACTTTTTCGAATAATGATAATGGTGTTGCTCATGCCATCGAAAAATGGGTATTGAGGGGGAACTGATTGTGGACTTTTGGAAAGGGGTTATCCTAGGGTTTTTTGATGTTAATTGGGAAAAAGTCCAGGAATATTTCTCCGAATTGATATTGACTGCTGCGATTACCTACCTGCTAATAAAATTGCTGCGGATGTTCATTCATCAGTTTTTCAAGCGGACAGACTTGGTTGATGAAAAGAAAGAAAATACGATTGAAAGTGTTGTTCGAAATACATCTAATTACGTTTTATTTACGGTGATATTAATCGCCGCGGTTAAGCCTTTTGTTGCCAATTTAAGTGAGTTTATTATGGCTGGAGGCATTATTGCAGCAATCATAGGTTTTGGGGCGCAAAAGCTTATTAACGATATCTTAAGTGGAATTTTTATCATTTTTGAAAAAACAATCCAAAAAGGCGATTTTGTCCATATAAATGGTGAACCTGAAGGCGGGAACGTCGAGGAAATGGGATTTCGTATTATGAAAATCCGATTAATAAATGGGAAGCTTGTGACCATTTCTAATGGGGAAATTCGTAAACTAGTAAATGGATCAGTTGAGATGAGGCGTGTTTTTGAGAGTATTATAGTTTCATTTAATGAGAACCCAGGAAGAATCAAATTAATACTTCAGGAAATTTGTGATGAATTAAATAAAATCCAGCAACCTTATTTGAAAAGAGACAAATATACTGATGAGTTTATCGAAAAGTACCGGATATATGGTTTACACTCTCTAGATACATCGCCATTTGGTTATAAATTTTCGATAACAGCCACTGTAAATGATACAGATTATCTAACTGCATCCTTAGAGGCAAAAGAGATCATTGCTCAAAGCTTATATGATCACAAGGTCATTTTGCCAACCCAACGAGTTTTACTGCAACAGGAGTTTTCAAATTTATAAGATAAAAAAGCTGCTAATGTCGTCCTAGCAGCTTTTTTCCTGTTTGAATATTAGGGTAGGAAAGGGTTACATTTACAGGATAAATGAAAATGTAGCCAAAAATTGAATTTATTTTGAATGCTTTGTGAAATTCTTACAAAGAATCTCTAGGATTAAACAAAAAATAAGTTGAGCTAGTTCTTGGAGCAAAAGAAGGGAAAATTGCGGCTGAAAAATGCAAAAAATCAATTTTTTTTTTTGTGAAATTATAATATTATACTTGTCAGCAGCAAAAACCACAATGATAAAAAAATTGAGTATATAGAAATGAAAGGCTACTGAAAAAATATTTAATTTGCAAGAAAAAATTACTTTAAATAGTAGAATAATTATTTATAATTTAAGAGGAAAGTACAAGGCCCTTCACAGTTACTCCAGTTTTACTTTTTAGAAACATCCTCAACAATTTTCAATCTTCTAAAAGACTTTTAATCAGACTTCTTCTGTTAACGCAAAGAAATCAAATTCAACAATTGTAAACTAGCTATTCTTGTTGAAATTCAAAATGCTCAGTAAGTCCTTCACAAGCAATAACAAAAAAGGAAATGAATAGAATTAAGAGAGAAGGCGGGGAAATAAAGCGTGAAAATACGCGAAAGATATGTTATTAATCCATGCACAATTATGATCGAAGGAGTGAGTGATCAAAAGGGTCATATATATTCGAAAATAAAAGAGGGTGGAGAGGAATTTATCGTTACAATGCGTCCAAAAGCATTAATTAACTATAGTCTTAATTATTATTGTTCAAGTTTGAAAGGGGCCCTAGATGGAACACGCTCCATTTTAGGAAGTATCAGTATGTTGCCGATCATGATTAGTCCAGATTTAGATTTATTCTGGTTTCCGTGTTCCTCACCAAGTAACCCTGATTGTATTTGGTTATCTTTATCCCATGTGCAAAAGGCCGAGAAAATAAACTCCCGCCAAACAAAAGTAGGATTAAGTTTTGATCATAGTATTGTAATAGATATGAAAAAAGCAAGATTTGATAAAAAACATCAAAGGGCAACGCAATTAAGGTATATTAATTCAGAAAGATCGAAAAGGACGGCAAATTTCGTGATTAATTCTGAAAAAGAAGATTACATAGGCTTATAAGGTGCTAGGTAAAATGCTGACATTTCTCTTAATCAAAAGAGAGGTTGTTGGCATTTTTTTTGGAAAGCTCTGTTAATGGCAAATATTGATTTTGAACACAGTGTTGATTGGAGCGGAAGGCACGCAGACTCCTGCGGGAGCACGAGCTGAGTGAGACTCCGAAGGGAGGAACGAACGAGGAGGCTCACGGGTGAGCCCGCGGAAAGCGGAGTGCCAGCAGCGGAAATCAACATACTAATTTAACATAACCTTTTGGAGAAAGAGTGGTAGAAGAGAAAAAAACGCAAAGTGGGTTTATTACTTAATATTTTTGCATATGTGGAAAATTAGGAATATTGCCTCAAATAAATAATTTATTATTTGGTTACTTTGCTATAATAAATCTATCGTATTGTAACTTAAATAAGGGTAGGGGATAACATGAACAAAACTAAGTCAACGAATTCCGCATTTCTTTTATATCTTATTACATTATTAGTCGCCGTTTATATCATTGTTATATACATGATAATGGATCCGACAAAATACCCATTTATGGAAGCAAAAATGAATATTAATGAAATCTCCTTTTCATTGTGGAAATCTTTATTTTATGCTCATATCATAATCGGGTTTATTTCATTAGCGACTGGAACCATCCAATTCACCAAAGGTGTGCAAGAGGCTGGAAAAACTCATAAAGTTTTAGGAATTATTTATACTACTACCATTTTTATCAATGCCTTGGTTGTTCCTTATTTAGCATTTTATGCAACAGGTGGGCTCCTATCAAGTATTGCTTTTCTTACTCTTGATACATTATGGCTATTAACAACTTGGATTGGTGTATGGCGAATGGCGCAAGGTAAATCACATTTGCACCGTGAATGGATGCAAAGGAGCTTTGCAATGACGCTGGTATTCGTAACGTTCCGGCTTCTGCTTAGCTTGCTTTCATTGATTCTTCCGGAAAATTTAGATTTAGCTTATCCGATTAGTATTTCTGCGGCAATGGTTGTGAATCTGTTAGTTGTGGAAATTTTTATTCATCGAAAACGTAAAAATACCATTATTCAGCCAATCATATCTGCCTAGTATATATGACCAATTAGGAAAAACGTGTGAGTCAAAATTGACCACACGTTTTTTCCTAATTGGTGTTTTTGTTAATTGGAAGCATTATTTCTTTTTCGAAAATTTTGCTTTTATCATATCGACTGCAAGTAATAGCAGGGGGAAGAATAAACCGAAAATGATACATATGGGGGTCCACACTTCTTTAGAATATGTCCGGAAATAAATGATGTTCGGCCATAGACAAATGGATAGAAGCAGAGCGATTGCACCTAAAGGAAAGGTTAAAATCTGATAGTTTTTTAATTCTAAGGTTTGTGCCAGACTTAATACCATCGAATAAAAGGTAACGGTTATTTTTACAAAAATCGAAATAAAAATAAATGCCCCAGAGATTACCTCAATCCTTTGGATAAAATTGCCAATATCTATTTTCTGAGCTAAAACAAAGGTTGGGAAATTGAGTCGTGCTGTTAATTCGTACCCTATTACCATCGTAGAAAGAAGAGTAACAAGTGTAACGACAAAACCCCCTATAAGCACAGAAATTAACATGTTTTTTCCAATCTTTGCTGGTGTCTTCACATATGGGGCAATCATTAAAAAGATAAATAACTCTAAAAATGGCAGGGCAAGAATATGGTAGACACCCTCTAAAATAGGGTTGATTCCATTTTCTAAAATCGGTAAAATTCTGTTGCTTTCAACTTGCGGTAACAGGAATAAACTTAATAATAGAAAAAAAAGTAAAACATAGGGAAATAGCATTTCTGAAGATCGTGAGAATGTTTCAAGGCCATATCTTACGGCCAAAATTACTGTAAGGACAAATAGTCCAATAACCGCCTGTATAGGTGTTTCAGCCAAAATATGTGTGGTTATTAGGTCTCCTATGATTCGAAGTAAACATGAAGTTAATAGTAAATAAAAAACGAAAAACAGCAATGAAAGTGATTTTCCAAGCCATTTGCCTAAAATTTTTTCGCAGTATTGAGCCAATGTAAGATCGGGGTAACGTCCTGCAAGCATTTTATATATGACGATAAGAAGCAATCCAAAACAGATGCCCACAAACGATGCTAGCCAACTATCTTGTTTGGCTGGATC
>CALCRD010000279.1 GCA_937894355.1 uncultured Bacillus sp. | reverse complement strand
GATTATGAGCTGATTGACAAAGTAACACTTGACAAACTGCAAAGTTATGCTATTATATATTTAGATTGCAAAATGCAAAGTTAAAAGGGTTAAAAGGATGGTTGACGTGAACAATAAACTGAAAATATTTAGAGGGCAGGCGGGACTAACTCAGCTAGATATGGCAAAAAGGCTTAATATCTCTGAAAGTTATTACTGCCAACTGGAAAATCGTACTAGGCGCATGTCGTTAGATAATGCATTAAAAATAGCTTCAATTCTAAAAAGGACCCCTAATGAACTTTTTTTGCCTAGTAACTTTGCGAAACGCCAAGAGAAGGAGGTGCTCCCTAATGAATAACTGTCCAAGCAAAACAGAAGTCTGGTGTGGCCATCAGATTAGGTTTGTTTGGTATGAAGATGAGTGGTGGGCGGTTCTTAAAGATATTACTGATGCGCTAGGATTAAACCCCAAGCATGTAAATGAACGCCTAGACGAGGGGGTCGTTTCAACCGACCTGGTGGAATCTGGGAACGGGAAAAGAAAAATGCTCATCGTAAACGAGTTTGGAATCTACGACACAATCTTTAGTAGCCGCAAGCCAGAAGCTAAGGAATTTAAAAGCTGGGTCTATTCTATCCTCAAAGAACTTCGCTTAGCAACCGGATTGGAGGGTTTTCAGATTTTCCGGATGCTAGACAAAGAGCATCAGAAAAAAGCAATGGCCAAATTGAAAGAAGGTCTCAGTAAACCTATACGAGTCGATTTTATCAAAGCCAACACAATTACGAACAAAGCATTGTCGAACGTTTACAGTCTTCCCAAAATGCTTAAGAAAAAAGAAATGACCCCGGAAATGTTAGTGCGAAGACAGCCGATTTTGGAGGACACGGTCGAGCTAATGACGGCGGTTAATAAATTTAAACTTAATTGTTCTGTTAGTGAGAAGATTTACGAACGGTATCAACAGTAGGAGATAGAAAGGAGGTAGATCCAAATGGCTAAACCTGCCCCCGTTACCATGCCTAACCAAAAACGCGGCCCAGGACGCCCGAGAAAAGAAGAACAAAATTTTATAAAGCTGAAAGACGTGCCCGGATTGCCCCTATCTCTTTCGCCAGCCCAAGCATCTTGCGTCGCCGGGATCGGAGTGCAAGAAATATACCGACAGATCAAAAACGAGGAGATTTATGTAATTCAAGTTGGCCGTGATTTCAAAATTCCCACCATTAAATTTCTTCAGGATCTTGGTCTTTTCCCGGCAGAAATGTTAGAAAAAGTCTACCTGGAATCTTTAAGAATTGAAGAAAAAATGGTCCGGGACGGTGTTATCCCGGACCCGCAGCAGAGAGTGAGTGGTGAGTGACTAGACTTAACGATTAGACCCACAGCGTGATTATTAACTACTTTAGATTGACTACATGATACCAGCAATCTTTGTAGATTAGAACTAGGAAAAATCTACAAAAAGCGGACCCTGACAACTGAATATCTTCTAAACCTTACTTTCAAAAAATCCCAAGCTAAAACAAATTCAGAGAGGAGGTGGAAACCATGTCCATCGGAGCAGTCATTGAAGCAGTTTGTCAAACCAGAGGTCTCACCCAGAAGGAGCTTGGAAATATCGGAAACATTAGTTCGAAAACAGTTTCAGCAATCAAGCTAGGGCGAAGAAATGCTCCTAAAGATGTTTTGCACAGTTGGGCCGAAAGGCTAGATAGCCCCCGGGTGTATTTAGAAATGGTCCGGGAGGCTGGTGACGGAGTGTATGGGACTAGGTGGTTGGATGGTGATTGTGTGGATCTGCATCATACTACTGTTTTTCTCAAGGCCGGGGAAGAACTTAGGGAAGCCATAGAAGCCTTAGCCGCAACAGAAAGCATTGTCGTCCATAACCCGGCAATGACTTCGGAAGAGCAAAAGGATGAAATCAAGGAAGCTCTTCTCCAATGCATAGATGCAAGAGTAGCCATTGATATGCTGCTTGCAGTGAAATCGGAATCTTATGGGTTTAGTATTCGCGAGTTGTTCAAAGAACACCAACGCAAGCTTGAGCAGCGAGGTTATGTCAAAAAGAAGTGAGGAGGTGGAAAAAGCATGAAAAAGAGAGGAACCCCGAACCGGAAGGCTAGCACCCAATCACTCAGAGGTAACTGGAACAATGCTTACGCCAGAGCGAGAATGAAGGCCGGTCTTAGGCAGGAGGAAGCCAGCCGAGAACTCCACATTGATGCCAAGATCATCTCCAACATCGAAAACGACAAACACAAC
>CALCRD010000278.1 GCA_937894355.1 uncultured Bacillus sp. | reverse complement strand
GAGTTATGTCCGACTTCCTGCGGTTATGTCCGACTTCCTGCGGTTATGTCCGACTTCCGTCATCCATTTAGATAGGAAAGAAATAAAGACCAAATCATTATCAGATTTGGTCTACTAATTGTGCTGGTTGGGGCTTATGCAAGCCCGCTACCGCTTTTATTTTTCATATAGCTTTCGAGGGTTGCCCAGGCTTTGTCCTTGCCTTCACCTGTTTCTGAAGAGAACATAATGATTGGGTCTCCTTCTTCTAACTCTAATGTATCTTTTACAATCTTTATATGCTTTTGCCACTTCGATTTTGGTATCTTATCACACTTAGTGGCGATCACAATGCATGGAATCTGATAATGCTTTAAGAAATCATACATTAAACAATCATCTTTTGATGGTGGATGCCGCAAATCAATAATCTGAATAACAGCCTTTAGCTGCTCCCGAGTTGTAACGTAGGTTTCAATCATTTTTCCCCAAGCTTCTCGCTCACTTTTCGAAACCTTCGCATAACCATAACCAGGAACATCGACAAAATGCATGATTCCATTGATGATATAAAAATTTAAGGTTTGCGTTTTTCCCGGCTTTGAAGACGTTCTTGCCAAGTTTTTACGGTTCAACATTTTATTAATAAACGATGATTTCCCCACGTTTGACCGACCTGCAAGCGCAAATTCCGGCATATCTTCAACGGGATATTGCGCTGGCCTCACCGCACTTATTACTATATCTGCACTAGTTACTTTCATTTCCTTCTCCAATCAATGCATGCTCTAAAACTTGATCAATACTTGTAACAAGAACAAATTCAAGCTGTTTACGCACGCTTTCTGGTATGTCATCAATATCCTTTTCATTATCTTTAGGAAGGATGATTTTTGTTAATCCGGCACGATGGGCACTTAAAGTTTTTTCCTTTAAACCACCAATCGGTAGCACACGTCCTCTTAAAGTAATCTCACCCGTCATTCCAACTTCTCTTCTAATCGGTTTTCCGGTAAGAGCTGAGACAAGTGCTGTGGCAATGGTAATTCCAGCGGATGGACCATCCTTCGGTACAGCACCTTCTGGGACGTGAATATGGATATCATATTTTTCGTGAAAATCCTTATCAATCCCTAATTCAAACACTTTTGAACGGATGTAACTGAATGCTGCTTGTGCCGATTCCTTCATTACGTCACCAAGTTTACCTGTCAAAACAAGTTTGCCTTTTCCAGGTGATAACGAAACTTCGATCTGTAATGTGTCGCCGCCAACAGTAGTATAGGCCAAACCGGTTGCCACGCCAACTTGATCTTCAAGCTCAGCCTGACCATAATGGAAAATAGTTTTTCCAAGAAATTCTTCAATCGTCTTATCTGTAATAACAACCCGCTTCTTCTCACCAGAAACGATAATTCTGGCAGTCTTCCGACAGAGGGTAGCTAGTTGTCTCTCCAAACTTCTTACTCCGGCTTCGCGAGTATAATAGCGAATAATTTTTAGAATTGCCTCGTCACGAACTTGAAGCTGTGTCTTTGATAAACCATGATCTTTTACTTGTTTTGGCAACAAATGATCTTTGGCGATATGAAGTTTTTCTTGTTCTGTATAACCAGCAATCGTAATAATCTCCATCCGATCCCGGAGCGGTCCAGGAATCGTTGCTAAATTATTAGCCGTGGCGATAAACATAACTTTGGAAAGATCATAAGTCTCTTCAATATAATGATCGCTAAAATTGCTATTTTGCTCAGGATCTAACACTTCAAGCATCGCAGCCGAAGGATCGCCACGGAAATCATTGGACATTTTATCGATTTCGTCTAGTAAGAAAACTGGATTAATCGTGCCGGCCTTTTTCATTCCTTGGATTACTCTTCCTGGCATTGCTCCTACATAGGTCCGACGATGACCACGAATTTCTGATTCATCTCGTACTCCACCTAAGGAAACACGGACAAAGTTCCGATTCATTGAAGTGGCAATCGAACGAGCAAGACTTGTTTTCCCAACCCCTGGAGGTCCAGCTAAGCAAAGGATTGGTCCTTTTAAAGAATTGGTCAGCTTTTGAACAGCTAAATACTCTAATACCCGTTCTTTAACTTTGTGTAAACCATAATGGTCTTTATGTAAAATCTTTTCTGCTTTATGAAGGTCGAGGTCATCTTCTGTCGATGTTGTCCACGGCAAGGAAATCAACCATTCGATATAGTTTCTAATAACGGAACTTTCTGCAGAACTAGTCGGAACCTTTTCATAGCGATCAAGTTCTTTAAAGGCTACTTCTTTAACAGAGTCAGTCATTCCGGCATTTTCAATCTTTTCGGTTAATTCAGCAATCTCACCCGTTTTCCCCTCTTTATCACCAAGCTCTTTCTGAATCGCTTTCATTTGTTCACGAAGATAATATTCCTTCTGAGTCCGTTCCATGGAACGCTTAACTCGCTGTCCAATTTTCTTCTCTAGGTTTAATACTTCTTTTTCATTATGAATGATATCGATGATCCGGTTCATTCTATCCTTCACTTCAATTGTCTCAAGGATTTCTTGCTTATCCTTTAGTTTTAATGGAAGGTTAGAAGCGATAATATCAGCCATCCGTCCAGGCTCTTCAATATCTGCAACGGAAGAGTAGGTTTCAGCAGATATTTTTTTAGACATTTTTATGTATTGTTCAAAATGATCAAGCATCGTTCTCATTAAGGCTTGATCCTCTACATCCTTGGTAATTTCATCCTCAAACGTTTTTAGACTAGCCACATAATGATTTTCTTCGTCTTGAAATTCAACGATTTCTGCCCGCTTTAAGCCTTCAACTAACACTCTTATCGTGCCATTTGGCAGCTTCAGCATTTGTTTTACTCGTGTCAATGTTCCCATATGATAGAGGTCTGCTTCAGACGGTTCATTAATTGAGATATCCTTTTGCGTTGTTAAAAAAATTAAATGGTCATCCACCATTGCTTTTTCTAGGGCTTGCACAGATTTCTCCCGACCAACATCCAAATGAAGGACCATTGTAGGATACACAAGTAACCCTCTAAGAGGCAGGAGGGGGACGATGAGTTCTTCAGTTTTCATCATGATATTACACCTCCAAATGCAAATTCTTTACCCACTATTATCATAATTCAGGATAAAGTCTTTGTACAATTCTAACGTATTATAATTGTTGTGTCTAATTTAAGAATAGCGGAGCCCCTGTTCTGTTGGACAGACTTGAAATCTCGAGCACATAACTCAGATGCTACTCAACGAAAAGCACTAAGTCTGCAAAGAAAAACTCCGGTTTGTCCTACTAATGGCAAACCGAAGCATATCCCCCTAAGAAGCAGCAATGTTTGAGAAAAGAGCCTAAATAAACAAGCGCAGATATCTGTCAGTAGCGACCGACTATACGCTTTCTTTTTTTGATAAATCGATGGCAGCCGTTATGGCTTGAGAACGTCCGGCTTCCTTATCGAACGCCAAATTAAATACCTCACGTAAATGCTTAACAGGAATGATTTGAATTCCGTCAATTTCTGTTAATAATGATTGCATGTTTTCCTCTGGGATTATTACCATGGTTGCCCCAGCTTTTTTGGCAGCCTTCACCTTGGCAAAAACTCCACCAATAGGTTTTACATTCCCGTGAATACTAATTTCTCCAGTCATAGCCAGAGTATTGAAAATAGGTTGTTTGTATATCGCCGAATAAATACCCGTCGCCATAGCGATCCCAGCTGATGGACCATCAACGGGAACACCACCAGGGAAATTCACATGAATATCATATTCGTCTGCTGGGACTCCAATTGAACGTAAAACGGTGATGACATTTTCAGTCGATCCTTTAGCCATACTTTTTCTGCGAATCGATTTACCACGGTCACCAATACTCTCTTCCTCAACAATCCCAGTAATATTTATGCTTCCCTTTTCCTTTGCAGGTATTACCATAACCTCAATTTCTAGCAAGGCACCCGAATTCGGTCCATATACAGCTAATCCATTTACCAAGCCAATTTGTGATGTTGGATTGATTTTCTTTTCCATTCTTGGATTGAGTTGACTTGATTGGATAATCCATTCTAAATCTTCTTCTTTGATAAAAATGCGCTCCTCGGTAATCGACAACCCGGCGGCAATTTGAATCATATTCACAGCTTCGCGCCCATTACGCGCGTATGTAGAAAGAATTTGCAAGCCCTTTTCACTTATGGATTGATTAACTTTCTCGGCTGCTTTTTTGGCAATAGCTGAAATTTCATCTTGGGTTAATTCTCTAAAAAAAACTTCCATACAGCGGGAACGGATAGCAGGAGGAATTTCACTGGGTGTCCTAGTGGTTGCTCCAATTAAGCGAAAATCGGCTGGAAGGCCATTTTTAAAAATATCATGGATGTGATTTGGAATTTGAGCATTTTCTTCAGAATAATAGGCACTTTCCAGAATGACTTTTCGATCTTCTAATACTTTCAAAAGTTTATTCATTTGAATTGAATGTAACTCGCCAATTTCATCGATAAATAATACCCCACCATGAGCATTCGTTACTGCCCCTTGTTTCGGTTGGGGAATCCCTGCTTGTCCCATTGCTCCAGCGCCTTGGTAGATAGGATCATGAACAGAACCAATTAAAGGGTCAGCGATCCCTCTTTCATCAAACCGAGCTGTAGTTGCGTCCAATTCAATGAACACAGATGATTGCTTAAAAGGAGATTTCTTATAGGTTTTCGCTTCCTCGAGGACAAGTCTTGCCGCTGCTGTCTTACCAATTCCTGGTGGACCATATATAATGACGTGCTGCGGATTTGGTCCACAAAGTGCAGCCTTTAATGATTTAATCCCATCTTCCTGTCCAACTATATCCGAAAAACTGGAAGGACGTACTTTCTCTGATAATGGTTGCGTTAAAGAAATTGATCTCATCTTTCTTAACTGCTCCATTTCCTTACGCGATTCTTTGTCGATTGATATTTTTTGGGTCC
Source organism: uncultured Bacillus sp. (assembly GCA_937894355.1). Lineage (GTDB taxonomy): Bacteria > Bacillota > Bacilli > Bacillales > Cytobacillaceae > Bacillus_BU. The sequence goes on along the minus strand of CALCRD010000278.1, from coordinate 13,445 downwards.
GTTGATTCTTAAGTAAATTCCAAAAATAAATACCGATAACAACTCCGAAAAATAGTTGGATAAATAAGGCAATCCCCGTCCAATTCATCGCATTCCCTCCTGATTTCAATAGTAGCTTATATATTAGCTAGTATCTCCGACCCAAAGAAGGAATAAACAAGGATTTAACGAAAAAAAATCCAACCGACTAAGGTTGGATTCTTTTTACTTTATGCTGAAGTCTTACGTTTTTCGTCTAAAACGGTACCGTCATCTAGCAATAATTTTGGCAGACTATTATCGATAACTGTTTCTTTTGTGATGATACATCTTGTAATATCATCTCTTGAAGGAAGATCAAACATTACATCGAGCATAATTCCTTCAATAATGGAGCGAAGTCCACGAGCACCCGTTTTACGTTCGATTGCCTTTTTGGCAATTTCATTTAAGGCTCCTTCTTCAAACTCCAAATCAACAGAATCAAGTTCAAGCATTTTTTGATATTGCTTAACAAGAGCATTTTTTGGCTTTGTTAGGATTTCAATTAACGCATTTTCATCTAATTGCTGTAAACTAGCAATTACTGGAAGGCGCCCAATGAATTCTGGAATTAGCCCGAAACGCAACAAGTCTTCTGGAAGTACTTTACCTAAAAGTTCTTTTTGCGTAATTTCTGCTTGCTTAGTATCAGTACCACCAAAGCCGATTACTTTTTGACCTAAACGGCGTTTAATAATCGGTTCGATTCCATCAAATGCACCACCGCAAATGAATAAAATGTTAGTGGTATCAATTTGAATGAATTCTTGATGTGGATGCTTCCGTCCACCTTGTGGAGGCACGCTTGCCACTGTGCCTTCTAAAATTTTAAGAAGGGCTTGCTGAACACCTTCACCAGATACATCTCTAGTAATCGAAGGATTTTCCGATTTACGAGCAATCTTATCGATTTCATCGATGTAGATAATTCCCTTTTCTGCCTTTTCAACATCATAATCAGCTGATTGGATAAGCTTTAATAGGATATTCTCAACATCTTCACCAACATAACCCGCTTCTGTTAATGATGTCGCATCGGCAATCGCAAATGGAACATTAAGGATACGAGCTAAGGTTTGTGCTAATAAAGTTTTACCACTTCCTGTTGGCCCAATCATACAAATATTGCTCTTTGACAATTCAACATCATCAATTTTACTGTTAGAATTGATGCGTTTGTAGTGATTGTATACAGCTACTGATAGTGACTTTTTAGCTTGATCTTGTCCAATTACGTATTCGTCTAAAATATTACAAATCTCTTTAGGCTTGGGAACATCATTAAATTCTACTTCTTCTTCTGTTCCTAATTCCTCTTCAACAATCTCCGTACATAACTCAATACATTCGTCACATATATACACACCTGGACCTGCAACTAGTTTGCGGACTTGATCCTGTGTCTTACCACAAAAAGAACATTTCAATTGCCCTTTTTCATCATTAAATTTAAACAATGACTTCACCCCTTGAAAAACTTTTTCAATATATATTTGGATCAAATCAAACGAACTTCGACAAGCTTTTTTTTTCAAAATATTCTACAAGTTATGTAATGGATTGTAGCACACTTTAACAACGTACAGGAAATGAAAACACTCAGACCGATAAATAAAACATTATCTAGAGACTTATCCAATTCGCAAACGGGAAATATGTACTAATAAAGCATAACCAGAATCCAAGCAATTCAATCGAAAAGCGCCAAATCCAAGCAAAAATAATTGATGCAACAACTAAAGATTAAAGCAATATGCTAATTAATCCTGTATAAGAATTCTATGTACTTCTATTATAATATATGTATGTGTGATTTGTATAAAACAAGGCACGATAAAATCGCGCCTTGTTCTCTTTATTATTTATTATGCTTCTTTTGTGCTGTTTTCAACCAAGAAATCAACAGTTTTTCTTAGACGAAGGTCTGATTGAATTCCTTCAACTCCGCCAAGAGCTTTAATAATATCTTCAACTGACATATTGTACATACCAGCCATTTTTTCAAGTTCTGCATCAACATCTTCTGAAGCAACTTCGATGTTTTCAGCTTGGGCAATTGCTTCTAAAGTAAGATTGCCGCGAACGCGTTGCTCTGCTTCTGATTTCATTTGATCACGAAGTGCACTTTCTTGTTGACCAGAGAATTGGAAGTAAAGTTCAAGGTTCATACCTTGTGATTGTAAACGTTGTTCGAATTCGCTCATCATGCGGTCAACTTCTACGTTTACCATAACTTCAGGTACAGCCATTTCAGCATTAGCAGTAGCTTTTTCTACAACTGAGTTTTGGATGTGGTGCTCTTCTTGATGTTTTTTGTCATGCTCGATGCGGTTTTTGATTTTTTCTTTTAGTTCAGCAAGAGTTTCCACTTCATCATCTGCATCTTTAGCAAACTCATCATCAAGTTCAGGAAGTTCTTTACCTTTAATTTCGTGAATTTTTGTTTTAAATACTGCAGGTTTTCCAGCAAGCTCAGCAGCATGATACTCTTCTGGGAATGTTACTTCAACATCTTTTTCTTCCCCAGCAGCTAGTCCTACTAATTGCTCTTCGAATCCTGGAATGAATGAAGCTGAACCAAGTTCTAATGTATAGTTTTCAGCAGTTCCGCCTTCAAAGGCTACTCCATCAACAGAACCAGCAAAGTCGATAACAACTGTATCGCCGTTTGCAGCAGTTCCTTCTTCTTTAACAACTAATTCAGCATGACGTTCTTGCATTTTTTTAAGTTCTGCTTCAACTTCTTCATCAGTTACGTTTGTGTCGAATGCAGCAATTTCAAGGCCTTTATATTCGCCAAGCTTTACTTCAGGCTTAACTTGTACAGTTGCTTTAAAGATGAAGTTTTTGCCTTTTTCAATTTGTTCTACATCGATTTCAGGACGATCGATTGGTTCGATGCCAGTTTCAGTAATTGCATTTGTGTAAGCTTCTGGAAGAAGATAATCCACTGCTTCTTGATATAAAGATTCTACACCAAAACGCTTTTCAAACATTTGACGAGGCATTTTACCTTTACGGAAGCCTGGTACGTTAACTTGTTGTACTACTTTTTTGAATGCAGCGTCTAATCCTTCGTTTACTTTTTCTGCATCTACTTCAACTGTAAGAACCACTTGGTTCCCTTCTAATTTTTCCATTTTTGCTGACATACTATTTTTTCCCTCCAACAATCTATTCTAATTTTCATTCTATGAATGATATGAATTTGCCTTGTAAACCAAGCCAGGATCCATTTAAATAGGTATTTTTTGTGTTTTTTACATATTACAACCACTACATTATAACATAGGATGACTGTGTTTCAACAGCTTAGCCTTGTTTATCAGGAAGAAATTTCATCGCAGTTTTCAATAAAAGCGATTGCTGAACTTAACCTATTTTCATCAGCATTATACAAATTTGCGACTTTTGACAATTCTTCTTCTTGGCCAAAATAAGCTAAGGTAATAAAATGAAAGGCACTAGCCCAAATTTCAGGAGCTTTTGGATCTATGTTAAATGGGTATAGCAGCAAGAAATGTCTTTCCATTACACGGATAATTCCTTCAAGCAAATTCGGGTTCTCATGCTCAAGAACTTCGGAAAGTCTTGCGTTTATTTCCAAGAAATCTGGATGTAAATGAATCTCAAATAAATGGTTCGGGGTGACAATTAGGCTTTTCCCAAACTTTGTTACGACTATTTCTTTCTCGTAATCATGTTCTTTTAACACGTTTAATAGCAAAGTTTTAAAAAAGGCATCCCCTTGATCAGATTTCAAATAATCGGCGATTTCTTCAATAAAAGTACGAATATTTGAGTCTGCCAGAAATCCAGCACTTTGAATTTGTTCCTCAGGTTCAGTTATCGAGAACAGATGCAATTGTTTTTGTTTGCCCAAAAACTGTTCTTGCTCTTGCTCGGTTTCATCTTCTTGATTTTGCCGGTCTAGAATCATTTTTTTACTAAATTGGAGTATCTTTGTAAAATGTTCAAATTTAGCATGAGGAATCTCTTTCTCCTCAAACAAAATTTCTAAGTTTGTGACGATTTCTTCATATTGATGAAGTTCGACTAAAATCATTATGTACATATCAAATATTCTCAGATAGTCTCCAATGTCAGAGTTAAGCATGTCTTGTGTCAATCTCTTAGCAACTGTGTAATTTCCTGATTCAAAATAGGCAAGGACAAGTCCAATGAACACATCTTCATTTGTAGGATTAAGCTGTTGGGCTTCAGAAAGAAAATCAATAGCCTCACGATAATTTTTTTTCGTTAATTGCTCAAGACCTTTTTCTAATAACCGGTTTTCTAAATCGGGAAAAAGGATGACATTTCCTTTTTTTATAATTCGTTCCCGTTTTTTCATGATTATACCGTACCGCCTTAGTAAAAAATAATAAATCCCCCATTGCCGGGTAGCTAAGAAGTGGAAATTCCGTTTATCGGAGAGCTCCCTCATGAAGGAAATTTTCTTCATGGTAAGTTTAGCACGGCACTTTCATAAAAAGCAAAAAGATTCGCAGACGCTAATCTGCGAATCTCCTCATCAGTTAAACTCCTAAATGTTGTTTTTCATATTCAGAAATTTTGTCATCTAATAATAGGGTGATTCCAATCTCATCCCAACCATTTAGGAGCATTTCCTTCCAATATGGCAGGATTGAAAATGAAGCACTAAAGCCTTTGTCGTCTTTGACTACTTGATTTTCTAAATCAATAGTAAGATTATATGGTTGTTGTTTAGCTGCCTCAAGTAAATATTTAATTTCTTCAGGCGTTACCTTAATTGGCAACATTCCATTTTTCAAACAGTTTTGATGAAAAATGTCAGCAAAAGAAGTTGAAATAACAACTTGAAATCCAAAATCCAACAATGCCCATGGTGCATGCTCACGAGAAGATCCACACCCGAAGTTTTCATTGGTAATCAGAATTGATCCGCCTTGATTTTCAGGAAAATTCAATTCGAATTCTGGATTTAACTCGCCATTTGAGTTAAAACGCCAATCGTAAAATAGGAATTGGCCAAACCCTGTTTTTTCAATTCTTTTTAAAAATTGTTTTGGGATAATCTGATCTGTATCTACGTTGACTCGGTCGAGTGCAACAGCTTTTCCGTTAAGCTCCTTAAAACCGCTCAAAATATTGCCCCCTCTCAATTCTTGCTTATCTTTGCCAGTTGGATCCATCTTAAAACTCGGATTATCGAGCTTCAGTTGTTTCAAGTTTACGAACATCTGCAAAATGGCCATAAATCGCTGCTATTGCAGCCATTTCTGGGCTCACTAAGTGAGTTCGTGCACCAGAACCTTGTCTTCCTTCAAAATTACGATTCGAAGTAGAAGCACAATGTTCTCCAGCAGGGACAACATCTGAATTCATGCTTAGGCACATACTACAGCCTGTATGTCTCCATTCAAAACCTGCATCTGTGAAAATTTTAGCAAGACCTTCTGCTTCCGCTTGTGCTTTAATCTGTTGTGAACCAGGCACTACAAGTGCTCTTACGCTAGGGTGCACTTTTTTACCTTTAATCACTCCAGCAGCAGCGCGCAAATCATCTAGTCTAGAATTCGTACAAGAGCCGATGAACACATGCTGAACAGCGATGTCTTCAATCGATTGCCCTTCTTTTAAATTCATATACTGCAGGGCACGTTCCAATGCTCTACGATCATTTTCAGTTTTGCAATCTGCTAGGGTTGGAATTGTTCCATCTACAGGACCTGTCATGGATGGATTTGTTCCCCAACTTACCATTGGTGCAATATTTTTACCATCGATTACGATGACTTTGTCATACTCAGCATCCTCATCAGAGGCAAGTTCACGCCACTTTTCAACCAATTGATCAAATTCTTCCCCTGCAGGTACATGCTTTCTACCTTTTAAATATGAGAAAGTAGTTTCATCTGGGCTGACAAGTCCGGCACGAGCTCCACCTTCAATGGACATATTACAAACGGTCATCCGCTCATCCATTGACATGTTTCTAATAACAGAACCACTATATTCAATGACATAGCCTGTTCCAAAATCGATGCCATTCTCAGCAATGATATAAAGGATTACATCTTTTGCTGTAACACCAGGTTGCAACTGACCATTCACTTCAATTTTCATTGTTTTTGGCTTTGATTGCCATAATGTTTGTGTTGCAAAAACATGCTCCACTTCACTAGTTCCGATACCGAAAGCTAAAGCACCAAAAGCTCCATGAGTAGAAGTATGACTGTCACCACAAACAATTGTTTTTCCCGGTTGTGTCAAACCTAATTCAGGTCCGATAACATGAACAATTCCTTGTTCAGGGCTTTTCAAATCGGCTAATGTAACCCCAAATTCAGCACAGTTTTTTTCAAGAGTTGTAATTTGATTTAAGGCAACTGTGTCGCTGATTTCAAAAGGATTATCTGTAGGTACATTATGATCCATTGTTGCGAAAGTTCTGTCAGGTCTTCTAACTTGACGGTTTTTTAATCTTAATCCTGAAAATGCCTGCGGAGAGGTCACTTCATGGATAAGATGTAAATCAATATATATTAAATCTGGCTTACCTTCTTCTTGACTTACAATATGGTTTGCCCAAATTTTTTCGATAATCGATTTTCCCATGTACTTACCCCCTTCTTTCTACCATGCTTATCTACCAATAAGATTTGGTAAAAAAACGGTAACATTATGCATAGCAATTCATTATTTTAGTAATAGCTTCATTATCAAGAATCGCTGCTTTAATTTCTTCAATCATTGCCGTAGTAGATAATTTCTTATCTCCTTCTTTAGCAATGTCAGCAGTACGACATCCAGAATCAAGCACTTGGTTTACTGCCTTTTCAATCGCATCTGCTTCGTCATGCATATTAAAAGAAACACGTAGCATCATAGCTGCAGAAAGGATTGTTCCAATTGGATTGGCAATATTTTTACCTTGAATATCAGGTGCAGAACCGTGAATTGGTTCGTATAGACAAGGACCATCTTCTGCAAGACTTGCAGAAGGTTGCATTCCTAATGAACCTGTTAAAACAGATGCTTCGTCACTTAAAATATCGCCAAACATATTTTCTGTTACAACAACATCAAATTGTCTAGGATTTTTAATGATTTGCATAGCTGCATTATCAACAAGAATATGCTCAAGTTTTATTTCAGGGAATTCAGTAGCTACTTCCTCAGCAACTTCTCTCCATAAACGACTTGACTCTAAAACATTCGCTTTATCAACAGATGTTACTTTTTTCTTGCGAGTACCTGCTAATTCGAAAGCTTTACGAATGACTCGTTCAATTTCTCTACGAGAATAGTACAAAGTATCAAGGGCACCTGGTTCCCCATCACGTTGCGTCCGTTCTCTAGGAGTTCCAAAGTAAATTCCACCTGTCAATTCACGAACCATTAAGATATCAATACCTTCAATGATTTCTTTCCGTAGAGGTGAAGAGTCAGCTAAGCTAGCATAATAATTAGTAGGTCTTAGATTTGCATATAAGTTTAGCTCTTTGCGGATTTTTAACAGACCTTGTTCTGGACGAAGTTCAACAGCGATATTATCCCATTTAGGTCCACCAACAGCTCCAAGCAAAATAGCATCGCTTTCTTTACAAAGTTTTATAGTTTCATCTGGTAATGGAGTGCCGTCAGTATCAGTAGCATTTCCGCCAATTTTCCCATATGAAAATTGAAATTGATGTTTAAAACGCTCGCCAATTGCTTGCAAAACTACAACCGCGCCGTTTGTTACTTCTTGACCAATTCCGTCACCAGGTAATACAGCAATACGTTTTTCCACGGAATCCCATCCCCTTTATAAGTTAAAGTGATCCTTCAGTAACCGATTGTGCTTGGTCATCAAGATAAATCACTCTGTTAATTGCATTTAAATAAGCTTTTGCAGATGCTTCTAAGACGTCTTGAGCAAGTCCGCGTCCGCTTGATTCTTTTCCTTGGTATTTCACTTTTACAAATACCTGAGCTAATGCATCACGACCGGCACCAACGGATTGGATTCGGTAATCAAGTAAGTTCACTTCTTCTTTTACGCAAAGCTCTAAAGTGTTATATAGTGCTTCAATGCTTCCTGAACCTGTTGCTGATTCCTCGATAACTTCATTATCTCGGCCAGACAGGATAACAGTTGCAGTTGGAACTTTAGCTGGGCTATTTTGGATTGAAACGGAGGTTAATTCATAGAAATGTTGATCTTTTGAAAGTCTTTCTTCAAGAACGATAGCAACTAAATCATCATCCGTCATTTCCTTTTTGCGGTCAGCTAGTTCCTTGAATACACTAAATAATGGTTTAATATCTTCATCAGCAACATTAAGTCCTAATTCTTCTAAACGAAGTTTAAACGCATGTCTACCAGAATGCTTTCCAAGTACTAATGAATTTGATTTCACTCCAACTAATTCTGGTGAAATGATTTCATAAGTGGATTTTTCCTTTAATACCCCATCTTGATGGATGCCAGCTTCATGAGCAAATGCATTACCACCAACAACTGCTTTGTTTGCCGGAATTGGCATTCCAGCAAGTTTACTGATTAAGGTACTTGTTCTGAAGATTTCTTGTAAATGGATTCTAGTTTCTGCATTGTAGAAATCTTTACGAATGTATAAAGCCATAATGATTTCTTCTAATGCAGCATTACCAGCGCGTTCACCAATTCCATTAAACGTACCTTCTACTTGAGTAGCTCCATTTTCCACAGCTGCCAATGAGTTGGCAACAGCCATCCCTAAATCATCATGACAATGTGTTGATAGGCTTACCTTGTGAATTGATGGTACATTTTCTCTTAGGTATGCGAACATATTCCCGTATTCCTGTGGAGTTCCATATCCCACAGTATCTGGTAAGTTGATAACGTTGGCACCAGCTTTAATCACAGCTTCAACGATTTCTGCTAAGTATGGTAATTCAGTACGGCTGGCATCTTCTGCAGACCATTGAATAATTGGAAACTTCTTAGCAGCATATTTAACAGCTGCAACAGCTGTTTCAATAACCTGCTCTTTAGTTTGTTTTAATTTATATTCCCGATGGATCGGGGAGGTTGCAAGGAAAGTATGCAACCTCGGTTCTGCTCCATCCTTTAGGGATTCCCAAGCAGCATCGATATCGTTAACGACAGAGCGAGCTAACCCAGTAACAGAACATCCTCTGATCGTTTGGGCAATTTTTTGTACGGAATGGAAGTCGCCTTTTGAAGCCGCTGGGAAGCCGGCTTCAATAATATCTACGTTAACACGTTCCAGTTGTCTGGCAATTTCAAGCTTTTCTGTAAGGTTTAGGTTAACTCCGGCAGATTGCTCTCCATCTCTTAACGTTGTATCGAAGATTTTAATTTTTTGCACCGGCAACCACTTCCTTATTCTTTTGGTTTACGAAAGGCATCATTTTTCTTAATTCTTTACCAACGATTTCGATTTGGTGTTCACTTTCTTGTCTTACGATTGAAGTATATTCAGGACGGCCAGCTTGGTTTTCAAGAATCCAACCTTTTGCAAAACGACCATCTTGGATATCTTTTAAAACTTCTTTCATTTCTGCTTTAACTGCAGGAGTAACGATACGACGACCTGTTACGAAATCGCCCCACTCTGCTGTGTCAGAGATAGAGTAGCGCATGTTAGCTAATCCACCTTCGTACATTAAATCAACGATTAATTTTAATTCATGTAAACACTCAAAATAAGCTACTTCTGGTTGGTAACCAGCTTCAACTAATGTTTCGAATCCAGCTTTTACTAATGCAGATGTTCCACCACAAAGTACTGCTTGCTCTCCGAATAGATCAGTTTCAGTTTCTTCTCTGAATGTAGTTTCAAGTGCACCTGCTCTTAAAGCTCCGATTGCTTGAGCATAAGCTAATGCTAATTCTCTTGCTTCACCAGTTACATCTTGGTAGATTGCGAATAGTGCAGGTACACCAGCGCCTTCAGTGTATGTACGACGCACTAAATGTCCAGGACCTTTTGGTGCTACAAGTAATACATCGCTTTCTTTTGGAGCAACGATTTGGTTGAAATGAATGTTAAAACCGTGAGCAAACATTAATGCTTGTTTAGTTAAGTTAGGTTTGATTTCTTCATTGTAAACCTTTGGTTGCATTTCATCTGGAAGAAGGATCATAACTACATCAGCTTTTGCTACTGCTTCACCTACAGGGTATACTTCAAAGCCATCTTCTACAGCTTTGTTCCAAGATCCACCTTGACGTAAACCGATGATTACCTTAACTCCGCTTTCTCTCATGTTTTGTGAGTGTGCATGACCTTGTGAACCGTAACCAATTACTGCTACAGTTTTTCCTTGTAAATATGATTCGTTTGCGTCTCCGTTATAATACATTTTTGCCATGATAAATCATTCTCCTTTTTCTACTGTTAATTTTTTTATAAGATTGAAATTGGTTTTTGATTGCTTGAAGATCTTTGAGTTCCCCGCGGGAATGCGGTAGGACCTGTACGAGCCAAGTCTTTAATACCGTATGGACGAATCAACTCAATGAAAGCTTCAATTTTGTCTGATTCTCCAGTAATTTGAATAACTAGAGTATCCTTGCCTACATCAATCACTGTTGCTCTAAACGGTTCAATCAAAGAATTGATTTCCCCGCGTGTATGTGGAAGAGATTGCACTTTAATTAGCGCAAGCTCTCTTGCAACCATTGCTTGTTCGGTAATGTCAGTTACCTTGATAACATCAATTTGTTTGTTTAATTGCTTTGTTACTTGTTCGATAATGCCATCATTTTCTACATTTACAGCACAAGTAATTCTTGAAATGTTCTCTTGTTCAGTGTGTCCAACAGAGATACTTTCAATATTGTAATTTCGTTTTGAAAACAAATTAGTAATACGATTTAATACACCAGGACGATTCATTACTGTTAATGAAATAATTCGTTTCATTCCTTAACACCTACCATTTCGTGAAGTCCTTTACCAGGTGCTACCATCGGGAATACATTTTCGGTTGAAGACACTCGGAAATCAATGAGTACTGGCTCTGGAGTATTGATTACTTCAGAAAGGACTGCCTCTGCTTCCGCTTCAGTTGAAACTGTATAACCTTTAATACCATACGCTTCAGCTAATTTAGCGAAGTTTGGTTGAGCTTGTGGTTTACTGTGAGAATATCTTTCTTCATAGAAAATTTCTTGCCATTGTCTAACCATACCTAATGCTTGGTTGTTAAAAATACAGATTTTGATTGGTAGGTTATATTCTGAAATAACCATTAATTCTTGTGACGACATTTGGAATCCGGCATCACCGTTAATGGATACAACTGTTTCATTTGGTGAGGCAAACTGGGCGCCAATACTTGCAGGAAGTCCAAATCCCATAGTTCCTAAACCACCAGAACTTACAAACTTATCAGCTTTATTAAACTTGTAATATTGGGCAGCCCACATTTGATGCTGACCAACATCGGTTACAACAATAGCTTCACCTTTTGTTTTTTCATATAGCATTTCTACGACTTTTTGCGGCTTTAATTCAGTGCCACTCTCGTAGTGATAAGGATATCTTTCTTTCCATGCGCTTAGTTTATCCAACCAATCCTGATGTTCAGTTGGTGGGACTTCCTTACTGATAAGCGATTTTAATGCTTCTTTTGCATCGGCAACAATCGGAATTTCCGTTGGAACATTTTTCCCGATTTCCGCAGGATCAATATCAATATGAGCAACTAATGCATTTGGAGCAAAAGATTGTAAATCACCTGTTAGACGATCATCAAATCTTGCGCCAACATTAATTAGCAAATCAGCTTCATAAATAGCCATATTAGCTGTATAACAGCCGTGCATTCCTGCCATTCCAATAAATAATGGATGATCAGCTGGGAATCCACCTAAACCTAATAAGGTGTGAATAACTGGAATTTGTTGTTGTTCTGCATATTCCTTTAAAAAAGAAGATGCCTTAGAATGAAGAATTCCCGCACCCGCTAAAATAACCGGACGCTTAGCAGCGCTAACTGCTTCAGTTAATTTGCGAATTTGCAAATAATTTGGTTTTAAATTCGGTTGATATCCTGGAAGGTTTAACTCTTTATCTACAGGAACTTCCTTCACTATTGTAGCAGCAATGTCTTTTGGAACATCTATGACTACAGGACCTGGTCGGCCACTAGAAGCGATATAAAATGCTTCTTTAATAATTCTTGGAATATCTTCAATATTTCGAACTTGATAATTGTATTTAGTAATAGGAGTAGTAATCCCTAGAATATCTGCTTCTTGGAATGCATCAGTACCAATGACCCCTGTTCCAACTTGGCCGGTAAATACTACAAGAGGTAATGAATCTAAAAAGGCATCTGCCAAACCAGTGACAACATTTGTTGCACCCGGTCCAGAAGTGGCAATTACAACACCAGGTTTCCCTGTAATTCGAGCATAACCTTCAGCTGCGTGAATTCCACCTTGTTCATGTCTCGGTAAAATATGTCTAATCCCTGCATCATAAATCTTGTCATAAATAGGAAGGACCGCTCCGCCTGGATAACCAAAAATGATTTCAACATTTTCTTTCTTTAAAGCATTTAGTAATAGATCGGCACCTGTTAATGTTTTTTCGATCGCCTCTTTTTCAGTGGCTGCTCCCTGCAACATCGTAAGTTGACCCCCTCTTAAGTCTACTGAATTTTTACAATATAAAAAGCCCTTCCATCCCTCAATTCGCCCATATTTTAGGCAAAGGGATGAAAAGGCTTTGCAACCTGTTCCACGGTACCACCCTTGTTCACGCTGGCGCGTGCTCTCAAGAACTTTCACATCTGTTCCATTTTTTAATAACGAGTGTTTCACACCCGACCAACCCTACTAGAATTTACTTTCAGGTTCGTACTCAGAGGTGAGTTCATTTTATGTGGAATTACCGGTTCTCAGCTTATCCCGGCTCTCTGCAAATCCCATTCGATAAAACTACTTATCCTCTTCATCGTTTTACTATATTAAATTTTCTTTTTATTTTGCTTAATGCTATAAAAAATAGCCAACAAAATCAATTAAAAAAAAATTCTGAAAACATTTTTCGTGACAATTCTGGCTGGTCAAACTACCCTGTTTTTTTCGGAATTTCGAATAATTTGTATATATATTTGAGGACTATCTTACGCTGAATTTCCCCCTTAGTCAACAACATTTTCGTGAATTATTTGATAATTGTAATAAGTCTTTTTCGGTGTATCCGCTTACATTGTTGATATATTCACATTTGATGAACATTTTAACAAAAACGAAATTTTATTTGGTAATATTTTTCTTAATTCATTTGAAATTCGTACCGTTTTTAAAATTATTCTAATAAAGCCAAATTGGACATGGATGATGAGGTTGATTGATTCTCAGGAATTGGTATGTTGCTGGGTTTGTAGGTATGTTTTGGGGCTGATTTTTCGAAGTGAATTTAAAAAAT
>CALCRD010000277.1 GCA_937894355.1 uncultured Bacillus sp. | reverse complement strand
TGAATCCTATCGATGCCGAGGCTCGTTCGATGAAGGATGGTGACCGGGCGAAGGTATTTAATGACCGTGGTGAGCTGGTGATTGATGTCAAGGTTACCAATCGGATTGTGCCTGGGGTGGTGGCGATTCCGCAAGGTGGGTGGTACACTCCAGACGAAAAGGGAATTGACCAACGAGGTGCCGCCAATGTACTTACGAGTCAGCGGCCAACACCACTGGCGAAGGCGTCGACGCAGCTTTCGAATCTTGTGCAAATTAAGCGAGCTTAAGCGACAGGTGTTGTTGGTTCGGGGAATTTGCAGGTTCGCAAAAATAAATCTGATTACTACCTTGAAATATTGGTCTTATTTTAAGGCTCTTTTCTCAAACTTTGTTGCTTTTTTAAAAGTAAACGAAGTGTTTGACTGAAAATAGCCAACATTTATGAGAAAAGAGCTTGCAAACTTACTTTCGAGCTACAAATTAGCTGTTAGCTAGTAAAAATCGGGTTTTGGATTTTTACCAAGTTAAAATCGGGTTTTGGATTTTTACCAAGTTAAAATCGGGTTTTGGATTTTAACAACAATGTTTACGAAAGCAGCCTATTTTAATAAGAGGAGTGACAAAATTGGCTCAAATTGGGTTTTATATTAATCAAAGTATCTGTATCGGGTGTAAGGCCTGTACTATTTCCTGTAAGGATAAAAACGACCTTGATGTCGGAATGAATTACCGCAGGGTTTATGAACATGAAGAAGGAGGTTATTCTCAGATTGGCAAAGGGATTACCCCGAATGTTATTGCCTATACCTTCTCGATTGCTTGTAACCATTGTGAGGCTCCGGAATGTTTGAAAAATTGTCCAACTGGAGCGATTGAAAAGCGTCAAGAAGATGGGGTTGTGATCATCCATCAGGATGTTTGCGTTGGTGCAAGATATTGTGTGTCCGCCTGTCCGTATGGAGCACCGCAATATAATGATAAAATCAATCGAACTAATAAGTGTAATTTTTGTATTGACCTGCAAGAAAAAGGTGAAGATCCGGTCTGTGTCGCCACTTGTCCAATGCGGGCGATTGAATTTGGACCAATCGAAGAATTACGGAAAAAGTATGGCAAAGTAAATCAAATTAAAGGCATGCCAAGTCCCAAACTAACTCGTCCAAATATCGTCATTACCCCGCATCGGGATGCGAAGATGTAATTCCGAAAAGCGGAAGCGGCTTGGTAGTAAAATCGGCTTTTGGATTTTATCTCAGCCCCGACAAGCAAATGACGAGCTGGCCGAAAGGTCGTTCTTTGACCTTTTGGTCGGGTTGGCTTATGACCTCGAGCCCCTTGCACGCTTGCGCTAGACACTAAAACCCTAGATTTTTACCAGAAAAAATACCAGATTAGGAGCAGCAATGCTCCTTTTCTATAAAGTAGGTGAGAGAAAATGTCGCTACTTTTTAAATGGATGGAAAGTCTTTCAATTGATGTTAGTATTACGGAGCGCTGTTTACACCAGGTTAGTCGCAAATCAAGCTGTACCGCCTGTGTCAATCGTTGCGAGCCGGCTGCTTTGTCAATTGTTGATAATGTTGTCATAGTTGATACGAGTAAATGTGATTCTTGCGGAAGCTGTTTCTCCGCTTGTCCTGTATCGGCGATTAACGGCAGCATGCCGAAGCGACAAAGTCGGAATGGATTATTAGTCTATGAATCTCATTTTTGTCCTTCGGTTAAGGAGCTGCTCATTTACCGCGAAAAGGGTATTAAGGGTTTTCTTATCCCGCAAGACTGGAAAAATGATCAATGGCTGCAGGTAATCGAGGAAGCGAATGGCCTGTTAATTGAGTTGAAATTGGAGCCGTTCATTTTCCAATTAGAATCCGAGGTTGCCGAGCAAAGTATTAGTAGACGAGAGCTGTTTTTTTCTGCTAAAAATAAAGGAAAGTCGCTTGCCCAAGAGATGACGCCAGCCTCATGGCGGGTGAATTCTGACGGTTGGTCGCTTCCGGCTACTTTTCCCGAGTTTCAATTTTATCAAGTGGAGCTAGATACGGCCAAATGCAGTTTATGCCAAGCCTGCTTCAGGCTGTGTTCGCAGGATGTGTTCCGAATTAGCGATTCTGAGTTGATTATTGACCACCAGAAATGTACTGATTGCAGTCTTTGTGAAGATATTTGCCCTGAGGATGCCATTGTGGTAAAAAAAATGATTCGAGAGAAATCGGAATCACACTATCCTGTTGAAAAATCAACCTGTAGTCGCTGTAAAAACAGTTATTATTCGTTTGCTGGCTCAATGTCTGATCTTTGTCATGGGTGCTCTAAGGTGGGTGAAGGTTGGTTACTTCCCTAGGGAGTGGGGTTTTTCGGGGAAGAAACACGGGGACGGTTCTCTTGCTTCCTTTGGAAGCAGACGAACCGTCCCCTTGTTTTTTTAGCTCGGTGAAATGTGACCCTTGCCCAACTTTCTGTTTTCTCAAAAGGTTCACTTATTTCTTTAAAGGAAAGCTCCCCAAGTACTCTTAATGTAAAAACTTCTTTATAAGGCTCTTCTAAGAATAAATTATTTCTCCCAAATCAATACAGCACGTTCTAAAATTGAATCCCAATATTCTTTCCCAGGTGCGAATTTTTCTTTATCAAAATCTACATAATACACTGCATCAATTTTTTCACTTTCAGCAAGAGGAAAGATATATCCTTTGTCATTTAGACCTTTTTCATTATTAATTAGCTTTCTTGAAGGCGAGTCAGCAATTGTTTTTGTATAATAAATAAAACTCACATTCTTTTTCTCTCCATTAATTTCAAGAGGCGTTGGATGAAATTCATTTACGCCTCCATAACTCTTACCAAAATAATGGGAAACCAGTTGATTATCATTTTGCATTTCAATTTTAACTAAGTCTTCCGAATATGGTATTACCGTTTCATAATGAAAAACATACGAAAATGCCCCTATTAAAATAATTGCCGTCCCTAAAATAGAAGCAAGTGAAATTATCACCCTTTTCTTGCGCCACTTTTTATTGATATTCTTAAAAAGAGAAGCTTTATTTTCTACTGGAAGATAAAGCTCTTGTTTCAAAGAGTCATATTCTTTTTGACATTTATCACAATGATGTAGATGCTCTTCTACCATTTCTTTTGTATCTTGACTAACTACTTCATCAAGATAAAGAGGTAACACATCTTGAATGATTGTGCATTTAATCTCTTTCATAATTTATCTCCTCCATGTACTCAATAATTTTTTTCCTCGCTCTGTAAAAAGTCACCCTTGCCCAGCCCGGACTTTTTCCAAAGATCTTTCCTATTTTCTCAAAAGGTAATTCGCCAAATGTGCGAAGTGAAAAGACTTCTTTATATGGTTCATCCATTGAGTGAAGAAATTGATGAACAGTAAAGGCATCTTCTTCATTCATCAAATGCTTTATAATTTGAACTCCCGTACTTGACTCTTCTTTAACATCTAAATCTATTTTCCTCTTCTTTTTTTTGTAATGAGAGAAATATGTATTTTTAGCAATCATAAAAAGCCACGCTCTAATATCTTTCGAACCATCAAATTTTTCAATTGATTTAAATGCTCTAAAAAATGCCTCTTGCGTAATTTCTTCAGCTGTTCGCTCATCATGACTTAATGATTTGATGAACAAATAAACTTCTTTAAAGTATTCGCGATAGGCTTCCTCAAAGTCCATCTCCTCTCACCCCTTTCACTTATATAACTCCTAGAATTGAATTGCGTTACAAAAGTTTAAAAATATTTCACACTGGGTATTAATATTTTTTTCGATTACAAATCTCCAAATGATTCAAGGCAACATAATATATTTAATTTTCAGTAAAATAAAAATAGACATATTCAAAAGAATATACCTAATCCTTCTTTAGATGCTCCTAATTTAATAGTGCTACAAAGATTTTTTATTAATAAAAAGGCACAAGTTTAAATATCCTGTTAAAAAGGGGGTTAAAAGGGAATTTGTTATGAAAAAATACTTCCTTTTCTTGATGTTATTTGGTCTCTTCTTTCCAATATGTCAAAAAGTCTCATTAGCAATCTTATATACTGTACAAACTATAACTAACAGACATTCTTCACAGTATATATTTATGGGTCCAATGATAGGTCAAGATAGTATGTTTAACCTGATTATCTCTTCTATTGCAGCTATATTAACTTATTTTTTCACAAATATATTTCTAAGATGGGAATCTAACAAAAATAAATAGGGTTAGTTTGATCCTTTTTAAACGCATTAAGCATTTTTTCCTTTTTAACTAACTGCTCATTAATTCAATAAGAATAGCCATACTTCCTTCTTGAAGTATGGCGCCCTATAGCTGAATAGGAATTTTAGTATTATTCATATTATTTTTAACCCTTATTTGATTCAATATTTCATCAAACAATACTTTCAGAATGGCCTTCTTTCTGAAAAAAGGACGCTGCCTTTTTAAGTTTCCTTATTACCTGTGTCACAATATTTTCATCCTCGTCACTTTCTTCCAAAACACTAGACAAATTATAATAAAATAGGACGGATTACACAGTTGATTGTTTTTCATACCCCATTGGGAGGCACCTATATGATGGAATTTTTATTCGAACTTATTGGAGAAATTCTGATGGGATTGATCCCCACCCCAAAATCCAAAATGGAAAAAAACATGGAGAAGCTAAAACAGGAAAAATGGTTTCTTTCTTTATGGCAAGATTATCGCTATCAGCATATCCTCTTTCATAACAAAAAAGTGAAGCGAACACTTCGTAACAACCAATTGGTGGATCAATTACTAACCATTGCACATGAACGAGAAAAGTTCATAGAATTGGTCAAACATGAACACGAAAAATATGTAAAGTTAGGCTGACCTCCCATTAGGAATGACTTCCTTTCTATAAAGAAAGCGCCTATTCTAGAAGATTGAGACATTCAATTGCCTTTTTTGTGGTATGGATCACCGTAATATCTCTCTCAAAAAAATCCAATTATAGTAGATAGCCTTGTCCTTAACCGTAAAATAATTAGCTGAAGTAAAAATAACCGGAGGTTTCCCGGTTATCTGAAGAATGACGCTTTTTTAGGGGTAAATAAGCGGAGGTTTTCCGGTTAATTAAAGAAAAAGCCTCCTCTTTCAAGTTTTTTTATCCAATAGGCGGAATCTCTCCGTCTAATTTGGCCATTTTTAACAATTTTCACGAATTAAGCGGAATTTATCCGTTTATTTTTCAGAGCGGGTGCTTGTTCTGATTAATCATCCAACATAAAAGAGCGAATTACCAGGATTCCAGAAAAATTCCCTCCAGTAAATGGCACTTTAACGGAACAATTCCTCCTTAATCCACTTATCAACTTTTAATTTGTCCCTTTCAGACAGCACAAAAAACCCTTTTAGTGAATTTCCTACCAAAAGGGAGAACCAGTGCAACTTTTCTTATAAACAGTAGTACTTTATTCAAAGTTGCTTCTTATTTCAATTTTATAATTTGGTAGTTGTCTTTTTAAGGTGGTATAGGCGGTCGCTTCTGCATGGGCTTGCTGATGATTTGTCAGGCGTTCCTTTTTATAGACGGTCACCCACATATAGTCGCGGTCGACGACAATCTCACCGGGCTCGAACTGTCCCGTTTGGCGTAAAATGCTTCGCGCCTTAGCAATATCATGGATTGCTGCGTTTCGGTTGGTCACATTCATTATTTTGCTGGTCTGCCCTTGGGTGCTTGTCCGACCAAAATTAGGGTCAAAATCGGTTGGTCGTCCTGTGCTAATATCAAGAATTTTCAGGTCGCGCCCTTGGCTAATTTTGAGGTTGTTGCGTTCGCTGCTTCGTTGGTCCGTTCCCTGCCTAGCTATACGAGCAGACCGTTGACTTTCATTGGTTGCACGACCTTGATAGACGTCATTTTTGCTTACCCGTTGCTCGATTAAGGTTGGATTTTGGTCGTTCATTGTCTGAAGTTGAGCACCGTCCTGGGTTTCATTTGCAATGCAGCCCGTCACAGTTGCCAGCAACAAAAGGCTCATTAACGTTAGTTTTTTCATATAAACACGCCTCCCATGGATAGCATGTCCAAGCTGGAGACATAAAATTACGGTTTTTCGGGAGATTTCTCTTGGAGAAGGGCCATAATACGGCTTTTTGGAGGCGTGCGCAGGTCGCTTCAATGGCTTGAACAAATTTATCGCCGATTATTCCGAGTTTATCGCCGATTTTTGACTGTTTATCGTCGATTATTTTGGGTTTATCGCCGATTTTTTAACTTTTATCGCCCCAAGTGGACTAAGTCACACCTAGACTTGCCATTTCCGCTAAACACTCCCCCCTTAATTACCCATTTTTAGAGCTCTAACACAATTTTTCACATTACCGCTTATTTCCCTGACCACCAAGTTACAGGTACACGCCCAAAAAGGTTTTCTCTAAAAATTCCGTAACTGAA
>CALCRD010000276.1 GCA_937894355.1 uncultured Bacillus sp. | reverse complement strand
GATGATGTGGTTGTTGTGCTCGACTGTACACCTGATCCTCATTTTGAATTAATGGTATGCTTTGCTGCTTCATTCATTCATTCCATCATTCCGCGTGGCGTTCAGGTGGGTATGTTAGATAATCGCGAGCTAAGGTTTGATTTTCCGGTTCAAGGTGGCGAGGCGCAGCTCCAGAAGCTTTTTTATTACTTAGCAAAAATAACCGATGATAGTCAAGTTCTGCTAGACCGTATCATCGAATTAGAACGGTCCTTTTTCCGAAAGAATATGACAATCATCATGATAACAGCTAAGTTGTCAAAATCATTAATTGAAAAGGCCAGCATGAACAGCCCTCAGAATGGATCGGTGATTATCTTTTTACTGAAATTAGAAAAAGAAGGAGCTAAAGAAGCAGAAATTGTTTTAATAGCAAAAGCAGCCTCTAGAGGTGTCAAAGTGACGCTGATTCATGAACACCAATTTTTCAATGCGCTGCGGGAGGTGTATCGAGCATGACCTCCTACAAGGCAAAGAAAGATTTAGCAACATTTTTGCTGTATGTTTTTGGGTTTGTGTTGTTATGGGAATGGGTAAGGCCGTTAGATAAATTAACGGATACCGGTAATATTGGCGTTTTTTTAGGTTTTTTATGCTTGGCAATGTTGTTGTCCTTTTTAGGAGTTCGAATATGGTTAGGGACGTTAATTAATAGTTTCTATATTTTGGTCGTGTTGCAGAACTTATATTTTAGTGGTCCATTATTTCTTTTTTCATGGGTGCCGCCGTTTGTTAAGGAGTTATTGGCGAACATCCAAATGATTTTAGCGGGAAATGGCCAAGATTTAACGAATATGTTCCGGAGCTTGCTATTTTTTAGCTTACTTTCGATTATGGTTTATTTATTGCGGTATTGGTTGATATACAGGCGACAGCTATTTATCTATTTTGTTATGACAGTTGTCTACATAACGATCCTTGATACATTTACTACTTATCAAGGTGATGGAGCAATTGTAAGAATTCTGTTGGTGGGCTTTACCATCATGGGGATTCTGACCTTTTACCGATTAATTGAAAAAGAAGGGTTAAAGAAAGCGGGTTCACTTACGCAAAAATGGATGGTGGCACTTACTGTATTCATTGCCTTAAGTGTGGCCATTGGCTTCGCGGCTCCCAAATTAGATCCTATCTGGCCAGATCCAGTTCCGTTTCTAAAATCGTTTTCCCAGGAAAGTGGTGGAGGAGATTCGCGCAAGGCTGGCTATGGACTAGATGACTCCCAGCTCGGTGGGCCGTTATTGGGAGATAATCAAACCGTGTTTATAGCAGAAGTGGAGTCACGCCACTATTGGAAGGTAGAAGCAAAGGATGTTTATACTGGGAAAGGTTGGGTTGTTTCAGAAAAAGAAGTGGCACTGCAGCCCTTCAGCCAACTGGAACCGCCGCCTGTTTCTAGTTTTTCTAAAGGCGTGGAACGGATCAGCGAAACAGCGATTGTTCACTTTGAAGAGGGCACAGAACATATTGCCTACCCAATAGGAGTTCAGGGTATTGTGACCGACCCCAATATAAACTTTGGATTCAATCCAGTTACTGAAAAAATTTATCCGATAGTTGGAGAGAATATAGTTGCAGTTAATCAATATGCACTCAAATATGATGTACCGAAATTTAGTGTGACGGCATTGATGGCCGCTGGGATTGGGGAAAATGACCCGAATCTTGATGAGGATGATTTCAATTCCCGGTACACGCAATTACCAAGCTCATTGCCAGCAAGGGTGGGTCGTCTCGCTCAGGAAATCACTAGCGATAAAAGAACGATGTTTGAACAAGTGCGAGCGATTGAAGATTACTTTGATTCAGAGGAATTTATTTATGATAAAGTAAATGCATTGGTGCCAGGCAAAAATGACGATTATGTTGAGCAATTTTTATTCGAATCGAAACGTGGGTATTGTAATAATTATTCAACGTCGATGGTTGTGATGTTAAGGACACTTGGGATTCCATCTCGCTGGGTAAAAGGGTATACTGAAGGCGAGAATAAAGGTTTCGGTTCGGACAATCACCGGACTTTTAAAATAACCAATAATAATGCCCATTCGTGGGTAGAGGTTTATTTTGCCAATGTAGGTTGGGTGCCGTTTGAGCCAACTAAGAGTTTCACTTCTCTTGTTCAATTTAATTATGATACTTATAAGCAAGAGCAGCCTGATATGGAAACGGAGCAAATAGAGCCTGAACTTAAAGAAGAATCACAACCGGATGCAAAGGAACAAGCACCAGTCAAAAAGAAGCAGGAGTTTTGGTTAGCAAACCTTTGGACCGGAATAAAGACTTTCTTTAACAATGGAGTAAAAGTTATTTTGCTAGCGTTGGTTATTTTTACAAGTGGAAGCATAATCCTCTATCAAACCAAAGCTAAATGGCTTCCTAATTTTTATATATGGAAATTTTATCGTCGAACTGAGGACAAGTTTTTTGCCGAGGCTTATACGGAATTATTAAAGCAATTGGAGCGGCAGGGCTTAAAACGGAAGGCTGGTCAAACATTACGTGATTATGCAAAAGCTGTTGATCGCTATCTCCCTGAAAATGAAATGAGCAGGCTTACCGCCCGATACGAAGAGTATTTGTATAAAGGATTTCTCCAGGAAGGTAGCTGGAAGGAACTGAGAGATTTGTGGAAAAAATTAATAAAAATGACAATTGCTTGACCTGAAATTTATTGTATTGATAAAATAACCAATGAACAATAATTTTAACCTTCATATATACTCGAAAA
Organism: uncultured Bacillus sp.; assembly: GCA_937894355.1. GTDB lineage: Bacteria > Bacillota > Bacilli > Bacillales > Cytobacillaceae > Bacillus_BU. The sequence continues at coordinate 3,651 of CALCRD010000276.1, read as the reverse complement.
TATGGTTCGAACGTTTCTACAAAATCACCGTAAATGATTTGACTATGAGGGCAGATTGATAAGTATTGCACCTATACTAGAATTCTGCTTTTGTGAACAAAAGAGGGAGAGTTCTAGTTTTTTTAATGTATTAGTTCCTAAGTTAAAGGCTCGAGTGGCAAGACATTCTCTTCTAGAAGGGAAAATCCCTCTTACAAGGGTACGTCTGATGCTTGTCACCTTTAGGTACGGGGCTTACACATTTATAATTAGGGTTAGAGAAGATTAGTTGTAAGATCATTTTATTTAAAGAGGTGTCCTAGAGTGACAGGAAAACAGGAGTTTCAAAACCAAGAAAAAATCGTAGTACTCGATTTCGGAAGCCAATATAACCAGCTTATTACTCGTCGTATTCGCGAATTCGGTGTTTACAGTGAGCTTCATCCACACACCATCACAGCTGAGGAAATCAAAGCGATGAATCCAAAGGGAATCATCTTTTCTGGTGGCCCAAATAGTGTTTATGATGAAAATTCATTTCGCTGTGATGAACAAATTTTTGAATTAGGTTTGCCAATTCTGGGTATTTGTTATGGAATGCAATTAATGACAGTCCATTTTGACGGAAAAGTAGAGCAAGCCAAACAGCGTGAATACGGGAAAGCAGAAATTAAAGTAGAAAATCAAACACGTTTATTTACTGATTTACCAAATGAGCAAGTTGTTTGGATGAGTCACGGAGACCTTGTTACGGAAGCACCAGCAGGTTTCACAGTAGATGCAACAAGTCCTGGTTGCCCAATTTCGTCTATGAGCGATGAAGAGCGTAAATTGTATGCTGTTCAATTCCATCCAGAAGTTCGTCATTCTGTTTATGGTACTGAAGTTCTTAAGAACTTTGTGTTTGGAGTTTGTGAATGCGGCGATAATTGGTCAATGGAAAACTTCATTGATATTGAAATGGCTAAAATTCGTGAATTGGTTGGCGATAAAAAAGTTCTATGCGCATTAAGTGGTGGTGTAGACTCATCAGTTGTTGCCGTGTTAATTCATAAAGCAATTGGCGATCAATTGACTTGTATTTTTGTTGATCATGGTCTGTTACGTAAAGATGAAGCCGAGGGTGTTATGAAAACCTTCTCTGAGGGCTTTAATATGAACGTTATTAAGGTGGATGCAAAAGAGCGCTTTATGGCAAAATTAGAGGGCGTATCTGATCCAGAGAAAAAACGTAAAATTATCGGCAACGAGTTTATTTATGTATTCGATGATGAAGCAACAAAATTAAAAGGTATTGACTTCTTAGCGCAAGGGACATTATATACAGACATTATTGAAAGTGGTACGGCTACGGCACAAACAATCAAATCTCATCACAATGTTGGTGGATTGCCAGAAGATATGCAATTTACCTTAATTGAACCATTAAATGCGTTATTCAAAGATGAGGTTCGTGCTGTAGGAACTGAGCTGGGTCTTCCGGATGATATCGTTTGGAGACAACCATTCCCAGGTCCAGGACTTGGAATCCGAATTCTTGGAGCGATCACAGAAGAGAAACTGGAGATTGTTCGGGAATCAGATGCTATTCTTCGTGAAGAAGTTAAGAACGCTGGATTAGAACGGGATATTTGGCAGTATTTCACAGTGTTGCCTGATATCCGTAGTGTTGGAGTAATGGGAGATGCACGGACTTATGATTATACAATTGGAATCCGCGCAGTTACTTCAATTGATGGGATGACATCTGACTGGGCACGAATCCCATGGGAAGTTTTAGAAACAATTTCTACAAGGATAGTAAATGAAGTTGCCCATATTAATCGGGTAGTCTATGATATTACGAGCAAGCCACCTGCAACGATTGAGTGGGAATAAAATACGAACAAAAAAAAGACGAACATGAAAATTGTTCGTTTTTTTTATTGACCAAAAAATACTATTTTGATAAAATGTTGAAGTGTAAAAAATTGAAGCAATGCTACATCGTATAACTTTGGGGATATGGCCCAAAAGTCTCTACCGAGCTGCCGTAAATAGCTTGACTACGAGGTAATGAATAAAACGGATTTAGTATACTGATATAATTTACGTATATGTTGAAAATGCTGTTTTAATTTACCTCCTCATGTCAGTTCTTCGGTCGTTTTTAGGGCATACTATTTTAAAGATACAAGAAACATGAGGAGGAAAAACATGAAGAAGTATTTTCAATTTGAGGAGCTTGGCACGAATTATCGCCGTGAAATAATTGGTGGTGTAACTACCTTCTTGGCGATGGCTTACATCTTAATTGTAAATCCCCTAACATTAACACTAGCTGATGTAGAAGGGTTTCCGGATGCCTTAAGAATGGATTACGGTGCAGTCTTTGTTGCTACCGCTTTAGCAGCAGCTGTAGGTTCAATCATCATGGGGTTAATTGGTAAATTTCCAATTTCGCTTGCTCCAGGGATGGGCTTAAATGCTTTCTTTGCTTATACCGTTGTATTAGGTAGCGGAATTCCATGGCAACATGCCTTGGGAGCGGTTTTTATCTCGAGTGTCTTTTTCCTACTATTAACATTAACAGGTCTTCGTGAAAAATTAATAAATGCCATTCCAATTGAATTAAAGCATGCTGTTGGAGCAGGTATTGGTTTGTTTATTACCTTTGTTGGGCTGAAAAATGCCGGAATTATTGTGAATAATGATGCTACACTCGTCGGTCTAGGCGATCTAACTGCTGGAAATACATTGCTAGCAATTTTTGGAATCGTTATTACGGTTATCTTAATGACTAGAGGAATTAGTGGCGGTGTATTTTACGGGATGGTTATTACTGCCATAGTTGGAATGATCTTTAATTTAATCGAAGTTCCTACTAAGATCATCTCTTCAATTCCAAGTATTGAGCCGACTTTCGGAGCTGTCTTTTCTTCTTTTGGTGATAGTTCATTTTATACAGCGCATATGTTGGCAATTGTTTTAACATTCCTATTCGTAGACTTCTTTGATAATGCCGGTACTTTGGTGGCGGTAGCTAATCAGGCTGGTTTAATGAAGGAGAATAAACTTCCTAATGCAGGTAGAGCGTTATTTGCAGATTCGATTGCCTCATTAATGGGATCGATTTTTGGAACTTCAACAACTACTTCTTATATTGAATCATCTGCAGGGGTTGCAGCGGGAGCAAGAACAGGCTTCGCTGCATTAGTAACAGCTGGACTATTTATACTTTCATTATTTTTCTTCCCGTTATTATCTGTGGTAACTACACCTGTTACTTCAGCTGCGTTAGTAATTGTTGGAGTACTAATGGTTTCTTCGTTAACAAAAATCGAATGGAATCGCTTTGAAATTGCTGTTCCATCTTTTCTAACGATGATTGCTATGCCACTTTCATACAGCATCGCAACAGGAATTGCCGTTGGATTTATTTTTTACCCAATTACGATGATTGTGAAAGGTAAAGCGAAAGAAATTCATCCAATCATGTATTTTTTCTTTGTAATCTTCCTGCTATATTTTATTTTCTTAACTGAATAGTTTTTGAAAGAAAGACTTTTAAATAAAGCTGTGTTAAAGACCATTGTTGATATTTACCAACCTGTTGATTGGAGTGGAGGGCACGGGTGAGCCCGCGGAAAGCAAAGTGCCTGGAACGGAAATCAACAGCTTAGTTTAACAGAG
>CALCRD010000275.1 GCA_937894355.1 uncultured Bacillus sp. | reverse complement strand
CCAAGCACATTAGTTGTCGGAGTAGACATTGCAAAAGAAACACAATGGGCCAGATTCGTCAATTATCGTGGTTTGGAATTAGGAAAAGCCCTCAAATTCCACAACGACAAAAACGGCTTTGAAAGTATTCTAGCAAGCATTAATGTCATTTGCAAGAGCAAGCAATTTGACAATGTTATCGTAGGAATGGAGCCCACAGGTCACTTTTGGAAGGCACTGGCTAATTATCTAATACTGCATGGAATAAAAGTAGTGATGGTCAATCCATACCACACCAAACGGGCGAAGGAGCTTGATGATAACAGTCAGACCAAGAACGATAAGAAAGATGCTCTAACCATAGCCAAACTTGTGCGAGATGGAAGGTATTACGAAGTATATATGCCGCAGGATATATTTGCGGAACTAAGAGTGCTGACCAACTCAAGAATAAGCTTAATGAAGCGTCATAATGCTTTGAAAAATACGATAATGGCAGTGATAGATGAATACTTTCCTGAAATAGTGACGGTATTTAAAAAACCGCTAAAAGGCAAGGCATCGATGCAGATATTGAAATCCTGTCCCTTCCCTTCGCTGATACTTGAATTAGGTGTAGATGGTGTGCTTACCGAGATAAAAAAGGCCGTAAAAAAGACGGTAGGTAGAAAGAAGGCAGAGCAACTGGTTGAAACAGCCAAGACCTCAATAGGAGTTGGTTATGGAATATTATCAGCAAAACTGAAACTAGAACTAATGATTGAGGAATTGGAGTTGTTAATCAAGCAGCTCGCACAGATCGAAACAGCAATGGAGTTGGCATTAGCTGATACAGGATTTGGGGAGATAATACTTGGAATTCCAGGCATAGGCGTGGTGACAGCAGCTAGTTTTTTAGGTGAGATTGGCGATCCGATGAGATTCGATAATCCACGCCAGATAAGCAAAATGGCAGGATACAACCTTGTTGAAGATAGTTCAGGTAAAAGCAAAAGTGGAACAGCTATATCAAAGCGTGGAAGAAAGAATTTAAGGAGTGTATTGTATCAAATGGCACTCATTATGGTTGCAGTAAACAATGAAATGAAAGCATTTTATAAATATTTAAAAACACGACAGAATAATCCCCTTAAGAAAAAACAAGCTCTGGTTGTTATATCAAAAAAGATAATAACTGTAATATACAACCTGGTGAAAAAACAAACAGAATACAAAGCTGAATTAGTGCTTGGTGAATTCAGGAAGAACCAAATTAAGCAAGCTGCATAAGAGAGCAAGAAGCCATAAACAAGCCGATAAAGCGGGGATAAGGAGGAAGCCTCCATTAGCCCACTGAGGCAGTATTTAAGCTTAATAGCTATCTCCGCTTTTATCCATAAAACAGAACGAAGGAATGTAAGGGCATGACCCAGTGAGCCATGATAGGGTTAGTTTTTGGATATTAACGGCGGAAAGAATAGTCAAACGTATAACTCTACGATAAATGATCGCGGACTTGACATCCACCCCGCATGTGGGGGCAACGAAAATTGCCGATGGAGTGAGCCGGGAACAAGCATAGGATGAATACTCCATCGGATTACCAAGTGTACCACATGCAGGACCCCGTCTGTAAAGTCCGCTGGTGTTACAGTGATTTGATAGGTTTTGGATTTCTCCCTCAGGAGCTTACCAGGAACAGCTTCTGGATCTAATTTTGAAATACT
>CALCRD010000274.1 GCA_937894355.1 uncultured Bacillus sp. | reverse complement strand
CTGTAAGCCGTTTTCAACACATCCATTTTGGTGCTGATTACTACGTATCCTTCAATTTCCCCATCCTTAATTATTGGGTCCCAGTAGTAATTCAAGTCATAAACTTCATTACTTTCAGCGTGGTTTTTCCCATTACTTTGATTCACAATCAAATCTTTGACAATCTTTAGATGGCCTTCTGTTTCTACATCTCCAGATAATTTACCACTATCGTATAGGGCCTCGCCATTTTTATCGGTTAATGTGATTCTTGAATCCAATAAATCACTTAAATGCAGGATTTTATCATAATCAAAAGTAGTAAGACCACCTTGATCTTCGATATACGTTTTTACTAATCTATTTTCGTTAGCCAAGCGTTCATTAAAATCATTGGAATAATAATTTTTAAAGAGTTGCCCTAATAGTAATCCCAATCCAATCAAAACTGCAAAAATAAGGGTAATTAATGCAAACAGCAGTCTTGTTCGAAATTTAATCATTCTCCCTTAGGCTCCTCTAATTTGTATCCTAGGCCTCGGATTGTTTTTATGTATACAGGTTTTTTGGTGTTAGATTCAATTTTTTCGCGAAGATGACTAATATGTACATCCACAATCCTAGTATCACCGGCAAAGTCATAGTTCCAGACAGCACTAAGTAGTTGATCACGGGTTAAAACCTTGCCCATATGTTTTGCTAAATAAACAAGTAATTCAAACTCCTTTGGAGTAAGTTCAAGCAATTCTTCTTTAAAATACGCTTCATATTGTTCTTGAAAAATAGCTAAATCCTTTATTTTTATAAGTCCTTCCTCTTCGATGATTTCAGCCTTCATATGAGAATTCATATTCATATTCGAGCTTAATTCTGTTCTTCTAAGAATAGCTTTAACCCGTGCAACTACTTCTCGAGGACTGAATGGCTTCGTCATATAATCGTCAGCACCAAGTTCTAGACCTAAAATTTTATCAAACTCATCATCTTTAGCTGTTAGCATCAAAATGGGAGTAATAACCCTTTGCTGCCTCAATAGTTTACATACTTCGATTCCGTCAAGACGTGGGAGCATCAAATCTAAAATGATCAGGTCTAGCTCCTCTTCAAGCGCCATATTCTTTCCTTGCTCACCATCACTAGCGGTAATTACCTTGTAGCCGGCCTGCTCTAAATTATATTTAAGAAGTGTTACAATTGATTGCTCATCATCCACTACAAGTATTTTTTTTTCCATAATTGCCTCCGAACTTTATATTCTCCAATTACATCCATTTTCTTACTCTATTCTATCATATTAAAAATACTCAGCATTAGCCAAGTATAATTTGCATTGTTCATAATTAATCGATTAAATTTAACATGAATTTACATTGAATTTACATTGTGTTTACAATTAAACGACAAAAAAATAAGATTCGCAGGTCTCCCCCACGAATCTTATTTTCAAATATTAAACTAGAGCAGTCATTACATTACGAACTGCATCAGCAGAACGATCTAAAGCTGCTTTTTCGTCAGCTGTTAATTCAAGTTCGATTACTTTTTCAATTCCGTTTCCACCAATGATTGTCGGAACTCCAAGATATATTCCTTCATAACCATATTCACCTTCAAGATAAGCAATTGTAGGCAAAATACGACGTTGGTCTTTAAGAATTGCTTCACACATTTCAACAAGTGATGCAGCTGGTGCGTAGTAAGCACTTCCGTTTCCAAGAAGGTTTACAATTTCACCGCCGCCCTTGCGAGTGCGCTCAACGATTTGTTCTAAGCGATCTTGTGGAATTAATGCTGATAAAGGAACTCCACCTGCAAATGAATAACGAATAAGTGGAACCATATCGTCACCATGACCACCTAAAACGAAACCAGTAATGTCTTTAACTGAAATGTTAAGTTCTTGAGAGATAAAAGTACAGAAACGAGCTGTATCAAGAACACCTGATTGTCCGATTACACGGTTTTTAGGAAATCCAGACTCTTTGAAAATTGTATAAGTCATTGCATCAACTGGGTTAGTTAATACAACGATGAATGCGTTTGGAGAGTATTTGGCAATTTCTTGCGCAACGCTCTTCATGATTTTTTGGTTTGTTTGCACCAAATCATCACGACTCATTCCTGGTTTACGGGCTATACCAGCAGTTACAACTACGATATCCGAATTAGCAGTATCTGCATAATTAGAAGTACCAATGATGTTAGCATCAAATCCTTGAACTGGACTAGCTTCTAACATATCAAGGGCTTTCCCTTTAGTAGGGTTTTCCATTTGCGGGATATCTACTAAAACAACATCAGCTAATTCCTTTTGAGCTAGGAAAAAAGCAGTAGTTGCGCCTGTAAATCCTCCACCAATTACTGATACTTTTTTGCGTTGAATTGACATTTCCCCAAATTCCCCCTAATCGATTAACAAATTTCGTTACAATCTTCTACATACAAAAAAGACGTTACCCCTTGTTGTAACAAAAATTATTCCATATTTTTGATTAAGACATCACCGAATTCAGAACATTTAACTTCAGTTGCTCCGTCCATTAAGCGTGCAAAATCGTAAGTTACTACTTTTGAATCAATTGATTTTTCAATAGATTTTACGATCATATCAGCAGCTTCATTCCAGCCTAAGTGTTCTAACATTAGAACTCCAGAAAGGATTTCAGATGATGGGTTAACTTTGTCAAGACCAGCATATTTAGGTGCTGTACCGTGAGTTGCTTCGAAAATAGCATGTCCTGTTTCATAGTTGATATTTGCTCCAGGAGCAATTCCGATTCCACCAACTTGTGCAGCTAGTGCATCAGAAATGAAGTCACCATTCAAGTTCATTGTAGCTACAACATCAAATTCACGTGGACGAGTTAAAATTTGTTGTAAGAAGATATCAGCGATAGCATCTTTAACAATAATTTTTCCAGCAGCTTCTGCTTCAGCTTGAGCTTTGTTTGCAGCTTCTGCACCTTGTTCTGCTACTAATCTGTCGTACTGAGCCCATGTAAATACTTTATCGCCGAATTCTTCTTCAGCAAGCTCATAGCCCCAATTTTTGAATGCACCTTCAGTATATTTCATAATATTACCTTTATGTACAATCGTTAGGGATTTGCGGCCTTCATTAATTGCGTAATTAATTGCTGCACGAACTAAACGTTTTGTACCTTCTTCAGAAACTGGTTTAATACCGATACCAGAAGTTTCAGGGAATCTGATATTTTTAACACCTAATTCATTTTGTAAGAAATCGATTAATTTCTTAGCATCATCAGAACCTTTTTGATACTCAATACCTGAATAAATATCTTCTGTGTTTTCGCGGAAGATTACCATATCAGTGTCTTGTGGACGTTTAACTGGTGATGGTACTCCTTCAAACCAACGAACTGGACGTAAGCATACGAATAAGTCTAATTCTTGTCTTAATGCAACATTTAAAGAACGAATTCCTCCACCAACAGGAGTTGTTAATGGACCTTTAATCGCGATTAAATATTCATTGATAACATCTAAAGTTTCTTGTGGAAGCCATTCACCTGTAAGGTTAAATGCCTTTTCTCCAGCTAAAACTTCTTTCCATACAATCTTGCGTTCACCTTTGTAAGCTTTTTCAACTGCTGCATCTAATACTCTTGAAGCTGCTGCCCAAATATCCGGTCCAGTACCGTCACCTTCGATAAATGGTACAACTGGATTATTTGGTACGTTTAATACTCCGTCTTTTACTGTGATTTTTTCTCCCTGCATAGCTTTTCCCTCCAAATTCATGAAAATGTGCAGTAGACTTATTATCTATATAAGCCCGGTCCAATTTACTGATAAATTGGGACCGGACTTAAGTCTCTGCTCTGCACTAATATTTCATTTTTCGACAAATAACTGTCCCCTATATATTACATCAGTTTTTGTCTAAATTGTAAACATTCTGTTGAAAACTTTTTTAGCCTCTTTGTTCAATTGAAACATATTTTTGTAGTGATGGACCTGTGTACTCAGCACGTGGACGGATTAAACGATTGTTAGCATATTGTTCTAGAATATGAGCTAACCAACCAGAAACACGGCTTACAGCAAAGATTGGTGTGAATAAATCATGATCAATTCCTAAGCTGTGGTATACAGAAGCAGAATAGAAATCTACGTTTGGTGGAAGATTCTTTTCACCAGTAACGATTGATTCAATTTTTGACGACATTACATACCATTGTGGTTCACCAGTTAATTCAGTTAATCTTTGAGACATTTCTCTTAAGTGCTTAGCACGTGGGTCCCCTAGACGGTATACACGATGTCCAAAGCCCATGATTTTTTCTTTATTTGCAAGTTTTTCACGGATATATGGTTCAACATTATCTAATGTACCAATTTCAGAAAGCATTTTCATTACCGCTTCGTTAGCGCCACCGTGTAACGGACCTTTTAATGCGCCAATTGCGGAAGTAATTCCGGAATATACATCAGACAAGGTTGCCACACAAACACGAGCAGTAAAAGTAGAAGCGTTTAACTCGTGATCCGCATGCAATACAAGTGCTTTATTGAAAGCTTCAATAGCAATTGGTTCAGGTTCTTTTCCAGAAAGCATGTACAAGAAGTTTTCAGCAATACTGTAATCTTTACGAGGTGCAATTGGTTCTAAGCCTTTTCTAATTCTAGAAAATGCAGTAACGATTGTTGGAAGTTGCGCTTGTAAGCGGATTGCTTTACGGTAGTTTGCATCCTCATCCATAGAATCTGCTTCTTCATCATAAAGACCAAGCATGGAAACTGCTGTACGTAATGCGCCCATTGGATGAACTTCATTTATTGGGTACATTTTAAAATGATCTAAAATACCTTGTGGTAATTCAGCATTCTCAGCGATTTGTGTTTTAAGTTCTGCTAATTCTTCTGTATTTGGTAATCTGCGATGCCATAATAGGTAGATAACTTCTTCGAAGCTAGCATTTACTGCTAAATCATCAATATTAAAACCTACATAAGTTAGTGTGTCATCGATGATTGAACTGATTGAGGATGTTGTTGCTACTACCCCTTCTAAGCCGCGTGTAACTGTCATAAAAACCTCTCCTTTACATTATAAAAATTTCCCCTTACCCCTTTGTCTGCAAATATGCTGAAAAATCAGTTTTTTTCAGCGGATAGAAAGATGCACTTTCTTTTATAGGTTAGACATGTCCAACCATGTTAAAGTTGGCTGAATTCAGCCAAGCAACAGACCTAAACTGATAAAAAAAATGAATGAACGCTTGCTAGATAATCCTCATAAAAAAAAGGAAAAGCTATTAAACTATTAATAGAATTAACTCTACTTCATGAATGTACCTCAACTGGAATAAGTTTGAGTATTACAAACTATTTTCAGCTCTATTAAAAATGAAAAGGTTTTCATTTTTAATAAATTCATTATTGCTATAGGTACAATATATATTAACTTGAGAGCTTCCAAGTTCTATTATAAACAATAATGTGACATTTGTGAACGAAAAGTAATAAAAAAAACTAAAAAATATTATTTATCAAAAAACAACTGCACAATTCTCATCGCCATATAAGCAATTCCAGCTCCAATTAATGGACCAACTGCCACTCCTTTAAACAAAGCAACTGATAGAATCGTACCAAATACTAATGCTGTAGTAATATGCGGATCCTCTGCAAGCAAAGTGATTCCACCTTTAGCCAATAAGGCAACAGCCATACCAGAGATTAGAGCAACCCAAGCATAAGGTGTTTTAAAAGCAGTAGACAAATTTCTAAAACCGATTTCTCCACTTGCAATTGGCGCTAAAACTGCGATGGTAATAACAGTTACACCCCAATTAATTCCCTTTGATTGTAGATAAGAGAAGGCTTTGGTATCTAAACCAATCACTTTCATGATGAATAAGAAAATTACTGCCACCATCAAAGACTGGTTTTTAGCAATATATCCGATTACAAGCAAAATAAACAAAAATACGCTCGGTTCAAATTTCACTGTAAATTCTTCCCTTCAAATCATTGTATCTTATTAGATTAATTAGTACAAAAACTATGCCTATATATTTGTCGGTTATTGGGCGGAGAAAATGTATAAAAATGTAAACATTCCCATTTATGAATGCTATTTCTAATAAAAAATGTTAAACTACTGCTATCATGCCATTTAAGAGGAGGAACATTATTGAATCTTGATTATCTTTACCGATTCCTTCGGTTGCTATTAATAGTTGGATTTGTCATTTTAGCAATTATGAGTTTTTATTTTCTTTCAAAAATTACTTATCCGTTTCTAATCGGTTTAGTCATTGCCTTTATGATGAACCCGCTTGTTAATTTCTTAGAGAAAAAGGCTAAGATGCCCCGGGTTTTATCTGTATTTATTACATTAATTCTTTTCTTCGCTGTTTTTGCAGGGCTGGTTACGCTCTTAGTAGCCGAGATTGTTGTGGGTGCCAACTACTTCGCAAAAGTAGTTCCAGAACATCTAGTTACACTAATCAATTATCTTGAACAGGTATTCGCTAGTCAAATCATTCCACTTTACCATCAATTAACAAATCTTTTTCAAAGTCTTGATGCTGGGCAACAAGATACCATCATTGCAAATATTGAGGATGTTGGAAAGACTGTCGGTTCAACCGTTGGCGGATTTATTCAAAATCTATTTGGCAATATCCCAAACATTATTTCTTGGTTTCCTAATGCCGCAACTGTTTTAATCTTTTCGTTATTGGCGACGTTTTTTATTAGTAAGGATTGGTACAAATTATCAGAATTAGGAAGTCGCATTATCCCAAATCGGGCTAAGAAAAGTGGGAAAACTGTTTTTGTAGACCTAAAAAAAGCATTATTTGGATTCGTAAAAGCTCAAGCAACTCTTATTTCGATTACAACCATTATCATTTTAATTGGCCTGCTCATTCTTCGTGTCGATTATGCAATCACCATTGCTTTAATCGCCGGGATTGTAGATATCATTCCTTACCTTGGAACAGGTGCCATATTTGTACCATGGATTATTTTCGAAGTAATCCAAGGGGAGACTGGATTAGCAATTGGATTAGGGATTCTTTATATTGTAGTACTTGTACAACGCCAAGTCATGGAGCCAAAAATATTATCTTCTAATATTGGACTTGATCCACTTGCAACCTTAATTTCATTATTTGTCGGTTTTAAATTAATTGGTTTTCTAGGTCTTATTGCTGGACCAGTAACATTGGTCATCCTTACAACCCTTCACCGGGCAAATGTGTTCCGGGATGCCTGGACATTTATCAAGGGTGATGGAAAAACCCCCTGAATTTCAACTGATAAAAAGAGGCTGACAATTTAATGTCAGCCTCTTTTGTATTAACGAATAATCGTCACATTTCCATTATTGAGCCATTTTGTTAAAGTTTTTGTTAATAGCTTTTTAACATACTTTCTTGTTGGCGGTGCTAACAAGAAAATCCCGAACACATCGGTAATAAACCCCGGAGAAAGTAATAAAACTCCACCTACTAAAATACAAATCCCGTCGAGTAAAGCTTCACCAGGAATCATTCCCCTGTTTAATTGTTCTTGAGCTTTCCTAATTGTTTCTAACCCTTGTTTCTTTGCTAAGTAGGATCCAATTATTCCGGTAAAAATAATCATGAGAATGGTTGGGACAATACCTATAATATCTCCTGATAAAAGTAGGACCCCTATTTCTCCAGCTGGTATTAAAATTAATAATAAAATTAAATAGCGCATAGGCTAATCTCTCTCCCGGGTACTTCTTTTTTTAGGCTATTTTAAACTAGGCTGTTATTAAATATCAGCAATGGTTTTTATCACAGCTTTTTTTAAAGAACGCTGGCGTGGCCGTTGTAAATCGCGCCTCTTGCACCATCTACAGTAATTTCTTGACCATCTCTAAATATTGTCGTTGCATTTTCCACTCCAATAATGACTGGAATCCCTAAGTTTAGTCCAACTACAGCTCCATGGCTAGTTAAACCTGCCTCTTCAGTAATTAAGGCAGCACATTTTTCAATAGCCGGTACCATATCGCGATCCGAACCAATCGTAACTAGAATACATCCTTCAGTTACCTTACGATGTGCTTCATTAGCATCATGTGCAATGACAACTTTTCCATAGGCTGATTTACGACCAATCCCTTGAGCTTTAGCCAGAACATCACCAACAATGTGAACCTTCATTAAATTCGTTGTCCCTGCTTCACCAACTGGAACTCCTGCAGTAATAACGACGATATCACCATGTTTAACGATTTTGCTATTAACACTTGCTTCAACTGCAAATTCTAACATATCATCTGTAGTTGTTGCTCTAAGACTTTTTTGCGGGTAAACACCCCATACTAAGGCTAATCTACGACAAATATAATCATCAGAAGTCACAGCAACGATAGGAGCTTTTGGACGATATTTAGATATCATTCTAGCTGTATGACCGCTTTCTGTCGGAGTAATAATGGCATTGACATCTAAATTTAAGGCAGTGTGCGCAACTGACTGACAAATTGCATCTGTCATATTATGCTCAGTGTTTTTGCTACGGTTTGATAGGATTTCTCTATGTTCTAGTGCAGTCTCCGCTCTTGAAGCAATATTATTCATGGTCACAACCGCTTCAACAGGATATTGTCCAGCCGCTGTTTCCCCAGAAAGCATTATGGCGTCTGTTCCATCAAATATGGCATTAGCCACATCACTAGCTTCCGCACGAGTTGGTCTTGGATTCCGCTGCATGGAATCGAGCATTTGCGTTGCTGTAATGACTGGTTTTCCTTGTGCATTACATTTTTTTATTAATCGTTTTTGAACTAATGGTACCTCTTCAGCAGGAATTTCTACACCTAAATCTCCACGTGCGACCATTAATCCATTGGAAACCATTAGGATTTCATCGATATTATCGACACCTTCTTGGTTTTCAATTTTTGGGATAATCTGAATATGGTTGGCATTATTATCTTCAAGAACCTTGCGAATCTCCAATACATCCGTTGCTCTTCGGACAAAAGAAGCGGCAATAAAGTCAACATTTTGTCTAATACCGAAGATAATATCCTGTTCATCTTTTTCGGTAATACCTGGAAGATTAACACTAACCCCAGGGATATTTACACCCTTTTTCGTTTTTAATGTTCCACCATTTAATACTTTTGTTTTTATTTCACGATTCACATTATCAATTTCCAATACTTCTAGACCAATTAGACCATCGTCTAAAAGAATATTTGAACCTGGATGTACATCATTGATTAGGTCTGGATAGGTGATTGAAAATTTTTCAACTGTCCCTAAAACCTCAGTCATGGAAATCACTACTTCCTGACCAACAATTAATTCAATCGTTCCATTTTCCATTGCGTGTGTGCGAATTTCTGGACCTTTTGTATCTAATAGAATAGCTACATCTTTTCCAACTGCTGCTGCAGCTTCACGAATATTATTAATTCGAATCCCGTGCTCTTCATGATCGCCATGTGAAAAATTTAATCGCGCGACATTCATCCCTGCTTCGATTAATTGGGTCAGCTTTTCTACACTTTCACTTGCTGGTCCAATGGTACAAACAATTTTAGTTTTGCGCATTTTGACTCCTCCTGCTATATGTTCCTATTTTAAATAGATAATTCTTTTGATAATTTTGCTAAATTCATATCGACCGAATGCTTTCTCTTTAATACTTCAATTATTTCGTAGTCAACTAATTGATTAGATTCAATTCCTACAGCTCTGCCACCTTGGCCTTTAATTAATAATTCTACCGCATAAGCGCCTAATCGGCTTGCTAACACCCGATCACAAGCAGTCGGCGAGCCCCCACGCTGTATATGTCCTAAAACTGAAACACGAACATCTACATTCATCGCTTCTTTTAGTTGCTCCCCAAGTTTCAAGCCGCTACATACGCCCTCTGCAACAACAATGATACTATGCTTCTTACCACGTTCGTTACCGCTTTTTAGACGTTCAGTTATTTCTTCAATGGTATATCCCACTTCAGGGATTAATATCGTTTCAGCTCCTCCTGCTAAACCTGCCCACAGAGCAATGTCTCCTGCATCTCGACCCATTACTTCAATGATAAATGTTCTTTCATGAGAAGTTGCTGTATCACGTATTTTATCGATTGCATCAATCACTGTATTAAGCGCAGTATCAAAGCCAATCGTCATTTCTGTACCAGGAATATCGTTATCGATTGTTCCTGGTACACCTACGCAGGGAAATCCATGTTCTGTTAGGGCTTGTGCCCCTCTATATGAACCGTCGCCACCAATAACAACTAAACCCTCTATTCCATGCTGTTTTAATTGTTCTATTCCCTTTTGTTGACCTTCTTGTGTTTTAAATTCTGGACAACGTGAAGAATATAGGGTGGTTCCTCCGCGATGGATGATATCACCAACTGAACCCAATTCGAGCTTCTTTATATTACCATTAATTAAGCCGGTGTATCCGCCATAAATACCAAAAACTTCTAAATTATGATAAATGGCTTTACGGACAACTGCTCGAACAGCCGCATTCATTCCTGGCGCATCTCCGCCACTTGTTAAGACCCCTATTCTTTTCATGATGCTCACCTCAAATTTTATTTTTATATGTATGTATATTAAAGAAGTAAAGAATCTAGATTAATATTCCTTTATTATTAACAATAAATGAGTGATTATTTCTAAAATACCATGAAGAATACTGGATAACAACTTTATCTAGCCCATATTAGTATAGACGCAATAGTTCGGTAACTGAAAGCGCTTCAGCCCTAAAAAAAAAGACAACCCTAGGCTTACTTGTTAAAGTAGCCTTATGGGTTATCACCATCATCTTAATTAACTCCAATAAACTCTGATGAAAAAGCGAACTCGCCAATCGATTTAAACTTTTCATATCTATCAACTACGAGCTCCTCTTCAGAGAGCTTGAGTAATTCTTTTAATGACTGTTGAAGAAGTGTGTCAATTGCCTGTGCTTGAGTTTCTACATCTTTATGAGCTCCACCTCTAACCTCAGGAATAATTTCGTCAACAATACCTAATTCCTTTAAATCCGGAGCTGTAATTTTCAAAGATTCTGCAGCCTGTTTAGCTAGTCCTGCATCTCTCCATAATATCGATGCGGCACCTTCTGGAGAAATAACTGAGTAAGTTGAGTTTTCTAGCATATAAATTCGATTTCCAACACCCAATGCAAGCGCACCACCGCTTCCACCTTCTCCAATAACAATACAAATGACAGGAACCTTTAAGCTAGCCATTTCAAATAAGTTTCTGGCGATTGCTTCGCTTTGGCCCCGCTCTTCTGCTGCTTTCCCAGGGTAAGCTCCCTTTGTATCAATAAAGCATAAAATCGGGCGCCGAAACTTTTCTGCTTGTTTCATCAATCTTAATGCTTTTCTATAGCCTTCAGGATGTGGCATCCCGAAATTACGACGGATGTTTTCCTTTGTATCTTTTCCGCGTTGATGACCAATTATCGTCAATGGTAGGCCACGATATTTACCAATACCAGCTACAATTGCTTCATCATCCCTAAATGATCTATCTCCATGACACTCAATAAAATCAGTAAATAAATATGAAATATAATCAAGTGTTGTAGGTCTACTTTGGTGACGAGCTATTTGAACACGATCCCATGGGTTCATGTTTTCGTAAATGTCCTTTTCAAGCTTTTCAATTCTTAATTCGAGTTTCAAAATTTCTTCTGTTAAATCAACATCAGCACTTTTGGTAAACTCCTTCAAATCATTGATTTTCTTTCTTAACTCAATAATTGGACGTTCAAATTCTAATTCTCCAGCCATTGAAGGTCACCTCCCGGTTGGTGGATATCAAGGATTGTGCTGATTTTTTCTTTTAAAACTAATCTAGAAATAACTGCATCTAATTGTCCGCATTTCAAAAGAAACTCCGCAGTTTGGAAATCCGCCGGAAGCTCTTCGCGAATGGTTTGCTCAATAATTCTTCGACCAGCAAAGCCGATTAGTGCTCCTGGTTCTGCAAAATTATAATCACCGAGAGACGCAAAGCTAGCAGAGACACCACCAGTAGTTGGATGAGTCATAATAGAGATAAACAAACCTCCATTGTCACTTAATCTCTTTAAAGCCACACTTGTTTTTGCCATCTGCATTAAGCTTAGAGCTCCCTCTTGCATACGAGCTCCACCTGAGGCAGTAAAAATGATAAACGGAATAGATAGCTCATCCGCTTTTTCTATTGCTCTAGTAATTTTTTCACCAACAACAGATCCCATACTCCCCATTCGGAAAGTTGAGTCCATTACAGCAACAACTACAGGAAAACCGCTAACTTTTCCAAGCCCAGTTACAACTGCTTCATTTAATCCCGTTTTCTCTTGGTCTTTTACTACCTTTTCAAGATAATCAGGAAACTGTAACGGATTAGTAGAAATCATATTTTGATTGATTTCCTCAAAGCTATCTTCATCGATAAAACTTTCTAACCTTTCACGTGAATTCATCGGATGATGATAGTCACAGTGAAGACAAACCTTAAGATTTTTAACTAGTTCTTTTGTGTACATATTCTTTTTACAGTTCGGACATTTCGTCATGATTCCCTCAGGAACATCCTGTTTTTCTAATTCCGGTGGAATAGTTGCATATTTTTTCTTTTTTGATTTTGTGAAAAACTCTTTAAGCAAGGTGGAACCTCCCCTGTAGATACGCTACATAATAATGTAATTAACATATCAACGATATTTTCAAAAATTCATCAGCAGTGGTCAGACCACTATTAAATAATACAACAGCTTATCATTACATTATATAGGGCTGAAGCTTAAAAATCTGTAGTACTATGTCGTTAATGACTCGACAATTTCCGCAATGAATTAAATGAGTATATAATTGCCGGTTGATCTTTTTTTATCAACGATTCTAATAACGCAAAATAATAAATCCTAGGAATATTTTTTTGCTCATTTTGTACTGAGTTATCATATTCCTTTAAGATTGTCCAGATTCTTAATAACAAGTGATTCTCAGATAATTCGACGATTCTATAGAAAAAATCATCATCAGAAAAGTCACTTTTTTGAAGCCACTTATGAAATGCAAGCAATTTTTCTTCATTATTTCTTTGTACAATTAATCTTAAACAATCTAATTCGATAAGAAATTTTGTTTCATGTACATCTTTTTGTGCCTGTTTGTCTTGAAGGATAAAGGTACTTAAAATATCTACGAGATGATGCCCACGGAAATCTCGGATAAATGTCCCTTCGCCTCGTCTTGTTTCAATTAATCCCAATAATTCTAGCGATCGCAGTGCTTCCCGAACAGAAGAGCGCCCTACATGAAGGCGCTCTGATAATTCTCTTTCGGATGGAAGTCGGTCACCTGATTTAAGATTATCTGATTCAATCATTTGTCTAAGCTGTTTTACTATTTCTATATATACTTTTGTAGGTTCTTGTGATGTATTCACGATAGATTTCACTCACTTTTTCCAATAGACGCAAGCTTTCTTGTTTTTTCTTTGATTTCTTCTGGATCAGCTTTTAGTCTAGCAACCCCTGTTTCCATTGCAGCTTTTGCAACTGCTGCTGCAACTTCAGGAGCTACACGAGGATCAAATGCTCTAGGAATAACATATTCTGAGCTTAGCTCTTCATCGCTTACTAAACTTGCTATCGCATTAACAGCAGCAATCTTCATTTCCTCATTAATATGCGTAGCACGGACATCTAATGTACCGCGGAAAATACCAGGAAATGCTAGTACGTTATTTACTTGGTTCGGGAAATCAGAACGCCCTGTACCAACAACCATAGCTCCTGCTGCAAGCGCAACATCTGGCATAATTTCAGGATTTGGATTAGCCATTGCAAAAATCACAGGATTTTCATTCATGGATTTTACCATTTCAGCCGTTAAAGCGCCTTCTGCAGATACCCCAACAAAAACATCTGCGCCTTTAATGACATCAGCAAGACTTCCTTGAAGATT
>CALCRD010000273.1 GCA_937894355.1 uncultured Bacillus sp. | reverse complement strand
AGATAAAGGAAACACGAAGTGCGATTTTCACTTCGATGTTGACTTATCGTAGGGAGGTAAAATCCAAAAGCTGATTTTACTAGGTGGGCGGAAGTCCACTAGCCGTTGGTCGCTGGAGCTAGCCAATACTAGAAAAGCGAAAGCGGCTTGTTTAGGGGCGACAAACATAAGACGAGCTGGCCTAAAGGTCGCTCTTTGACCATTGGGACAGATTGGCTTATGACTCGAGCCCCTAGCCGCTGGAGCTAGCCAATTCAGAAAAGCGAAAGCGGCTTGGTTATGGTGCAAATCACTATAATAACCTCTGTTTTTTATTCACTTTTAACATTGTAGCGTTTCTTGCTAAAATAAGCAAAAAAACCTTATAAATTAATTTAAATTTGAAATAATGGATAAAAACATGAATAATTAAACGACAAAGCCATCATTATGATTATGTTTACTGCTCGTTAATGTGGGATAAACAATAAAGGTAGAAATATCCATTTAATAATAAATTCAAGGAGAATATACATGAAATCTGTTGGAGTCATTGTCGAGTACAATCCGTTTCATAACGGTCATGCCTTTCATATCGCTCAATCAAAAAAAGCAGCTAATGCGGAAATTGTCATTGCTGCTATGAGTGGGAATTTTCTGCAACGTGGTGAACCTGCATTAGTTTCTAAGTGGACAAGAAGCCAAATGGCCTTGATGGCTGGAGTTGACCTCGTTTTTGAGCTCCCATTTCAATTTGCTACACAGCAGGCTGAAATATTCGCCAATGGAGGGGTATCGATATTAAGCGAAGCAGGTTGTGACGCAATCTGTTTTGGAAGTGAGGATGGCAATATCAACGCTTTTGAACAGGCCAATCTTACTCTACAAACAAATGAAACTGTATTTAATGAAAGAGTAAAGGAATATATTAGTGAAGGGGTCAGCTACCCTAAAGCCCTATCACTGGCATTCGGGACCTTAACTAGTGAAAAAAACACTGTTGATATGTCAAAACCAAATAATATTTTAGGTTTTTACTATGTGAAGGCAGCACAAAACCAAAGAAATCGTCCCAACATGCTCACGATTTCTAGACAAAATGCCGACTACCATGATGAACATTTTGGTTCGGATTCGATTGCCAGTGCTACTAGTATTCGCTCCTCTTTATTTTCAAATAATCAAGAGTTGGACCAAATCAAACCTTATCTTCCACATTCATCACTTGCTTCTCTGTTAGAATACAAAAAGGTATATGGTGGTTTCCACCATTGGGAACAGTATTGGCCTTATTTGAAATACAAACTGCTCCAAAGCAATCCAGAAGAACTTAGAACGCTTCATGGTGTAGAAGAAGGAATTGAAAATAGATTATTATCCAATGTATTAAAAGCAGAGTCCTTTGTCGATTTTATCAATCGTGTGAAAACCAAGCGCTATACATGGACGCGATTACAGAGAATGTGTCTTCATATTTTAACAAATTCAAAGAAAGTGGAAATGCAATTAACTAGTGATCGAGCTCCCTATTTAAGATTATTAGGAATGACTGAAAAAGGGCGCTCCTACCTTAACAAGAACAAACAACATTTTAACATCCCGTTAATCTCAAAATTATCCTCTTACAAGGGAACAGAAATTGATTTAGATATCCGCACTTCAAGAATATATGCATTAGGTGTAAAGAACTATAGTCAGGAACTACTTATTCAAGAATTTAACCAAAAGCCAATTTATATCGAAAAATAAGGACGTTCAACCACTTCATTCAGCTAAAGTGAAGCAAATATTCTCGAGGAAAACAAAAAGAACTGACCGGAAAATAAGGTCAGTTCTTTTCAGCTATTTTACTTTCAGCTTTTTCAAATAGGCTATTGCATCGTCAAACGTATCTACCGGGACAATTTTCATTTCAGCCTCAATATCTTTTGCTGTTTTTACAGCGGCATTATAGTTCGAATCTTTCGCTCCATTCTCACTAGGTGCAAAGAAAATTTCAGCTCCTGCTTTTTCAGCTGCAAGAATCTTTTGCTCGATACCACCAATTCTTCCAACCGTACCTTCATTGGATATTGTTCCAGTACCAGCAATCTTGTAACCTTTTGTAAAATCAGTTTTCGTCAATTGATTATAAATCTCCAGTGAAAACATCAAACCCGCTGATGGACCACCAATTTCTTTACTATCAATAGACACCTTTGGGTCAACGACGATTTCTTTATCGTCGACCAAACCAATCCCAATACCCACTTTACTTTTTTCTTCTGCAAAAGGCTGAACTGGTATAGAAACAGTATTAGTATCCCCATCTCGGACATAAGTGACTTCTACCTTGTCACCCGCTTTTTTTCCACTTATATATTCAATAAACTGATCCATTGATTTGAATTTTTTTTCATCAATTTTTGTCACTCGATCTCCTGGTTCAAGTTTCCCATCAGAAGGCATATTTGGTACGATATGCAACACATATATACCTTTAAAACGGTAGTTTATCGGAATGTCTGCTTTGGTGTAGGCCAATTCTATGGCATTTGACTTTGACCCATCCATCATGTGAAGCTGCCTAACGTTGTACTCTTCCTCACTCTCATCTTCCCTGCGAATATCTTCTACAGAGTAAATTACTTGGTATTTGCTCAGTTTTGCAAGTGCATACGAATATATATTTGCTTTGCCCATTCGAATCGTCGTTAACATGAAACTACCCTTCCCATCGTATCCATTTGCTACCTCGATAATTGGTTCGAGTTCCTTTGCCATCCCTGGTTTTGATACATAGTAGGACAAAGGATAAAATGCACTAATGAGTAAAATAATTCCAGCAAAGATAGACAAACGAAGGAAGTGTTTCTTCTTCATTTACTTAAGTCCCCTTCCAATGCTCAATCAGTTGCTCTATTTTGTTAATATGTTCTCTTGTAGCTTCTTCTCCAGCTGTAATAATTTCTTCGGTATTGGTAAAAGCTCTAGAGCTGAATTTATCAACTCGAGGACGAATCATAACATCTGAAGCAATGGTCCGGTGATTGAACAACTCCATTTGCATAATATCGATGCTTTGCATAATAACATCATAAATACTGGTGACTTCGGACTTATTAATGGCATTTGCTACATCTACAGCAATGATTAAATCGGCTCCCATTTCTTTGGCAACCGACACAGGCACACGGTCGACTACACCGCCATCAATATAAAGTCTACCATTGAGTTGTTCTGGAACAAAAATACCTGGAATGGAAATACTAGCTCTCACTGCTTCGGCAATGGGACCCTTTTTAAAAATAACCTTCTCACCAGATTTCAAGTCAGTTGCAACAATTCCAACAGGGATTTCTAATTCTTCAATTTTTTTCCCATGCGTAAATACCCTTACTAAATCTTTTACCCTTTTACCAGTAATTAAACCCATTTTTGGAACAGCGAAATCTAAATAATACTTCCGTTTAAACGCACAGGAAAATTTACATAAACTGTCAATATCCAAGCCAGCTCCGTAAAAGCAAGCAATCATTGCCCCCATACTACTTCCAGCGATAAGATCAATTGGAATTCCAGCTTCTTGCAATGCCTTAATTACACCTAAATGGGCGAATCCCCGTGCTCCACCCGACCCCAGTGCCAAGCCAATCTTTGGACGCGGCAAAGAGACTTCCTCCTTTTTTGGCGCTTGAATTTTTTTATTCCTAGTTTATTCTTATGGTCGGAGTTACCATACTATGTAGAGATTATCTGAAAGGTGGAATTAGGAAAATTAGCAAAAAACCAGCAACTGCTCAACAAGCATTATTTTTTTGAAGAATACTTTTTAGCATACTTGCCTCGTAATGCTTTAGCGACTAATGGTGGCACTAATTCTGAAATATCTCCCCCGTACTTCGCTACCTCTTTAACGATACTTGAGCTTAGGAAAGAATATTGATTATTAGTCATCATAAAAAAAGTTTCGACTTCATCATCTAATACTCGATTCATTGAAGCATTTTGCATTTCATATTCAAAGTCAGATACTGCGCGAAGACCCCTAATTAACGCACTAGCATTGACACTTTTTGCATACTCAATCAATAAACCATCGAATGAATCTACCTTAACATTTGGAATATGCTTGGTTACCTTACTAATGAGATCGATTCGTTCCTGAACAGTAAATAATGGTGCCTTATTTGAATTATTTAACACGCTAACATAAACTTCATCAAAAATTTTTGCACCCCGAATAATAATGTCTAAATGTCCATTTGTAATCGGGTCAAAGCTCCCTGGTACAACAGCAATACTTGACAAAAAATATTCCCCCTACTCAACCAAATCATTCTGATAAATTGTAATCTGAATAATCCCGTATTTCTCCCGTTTGATACAAGTTAAATTCCCCACACTATCTGGTAAATCCACTTCATTGCTATGCTCACATAAAATGATGCCTTTAGGACCAATAATATGATTCTCATCCATTTCCGACAAGAGCGCTAGAAGTTGCTGCTTTTTATATGGAGGATCCAAAAAAACGACATCGAAGGCTAGACCTCTTTTTTGAATCGCCTTAAGAGCCCGATTTGCTTCATTTCGATAAACTTCGGAATGATCCTCCAAGCGGCATATTTTAATATTTTCTTTTATAGTTTGAATTGCTTTTCCATCTCTGTCAACAAAAATTACCAAATCTATTCCTCTGCTAATTGCTTCAATACCTAGTCCGCCACTACCTGCAAACAGATCAAGTCCTATTCCACCTTGGAAAAATGGACCAATAATATTAAAAATCGCTTCTTTTACTTTATCTGTTGTTGGTCTTGTTGAATTACCTGGTACAGCCTTTAACGATGTTCCTTTCCGTGTTCCTGAAACTACCCTCATAAAATCACCCACAACTTTTTTATTCGCTATTTTTTTTATCCTATCACATTCATTCTGGTGTATCCATTCTTGACAATTATCAATACTAAAAAATTAATCTCCTAAAATTAGGTATAATGCAGTTTTTTGTGGAAATAATGAATTTAACAACATCTATTCGATGATGTTGTTGCCAACCGCGGAGAAGACTTACGTTTCCCCATAAGTTCTTCCTCCGGTTTCTCCTCTCCCTTTGCCTTCTATCCTAATCGTTAGGATATAGAAGGACCCTGCATTTATTTGCAGGGTTTTTTATTTGGATTTTTGTTCGTTTTAGTAAGTTGACCTAAACAAGGAGTCCTTCTTTTTTTTCTACAGTAATGGTAAAGTATTATGGATGAAAAAGAAGTTTGGGGGATTATTATGATTCAACGTTTTATTGAACTAGGAGAAGGCTATTCAGATTTATTTGAGTTAATTGAAATTGCTACGGCAAACCAACACCGGCTAGCGAGGATGATGGCTTACCACACTGTAAAAAATGGAAAAGAGGTTACCTCACTCGTTGTAATTCTTAACCCAACTGTTACTGGGGATTTTCAACCACTTTACCTTTGTAAAGAGGGAATTCCAAATCCTCATATAACACCAAATAAAAGATTTAATCTATTTGCTTCGGCTGCCGAGCAGCTCCAAAAGAATGTAATCGAACTTACCGTAAAATCCTCTGATGAATTCGCTGACAAAGAATTGTTTTACCAGTATTTAATCGGAATTCTAAGAATGAATCGATACCTACCAGAAATGAAAACAGGTTTCTAAAAAGTCTAGCCTCAAATTGAAGCATTTTTAAAGAAGGCTGTTTTCGTAAAGTTTGTTGTTAAAATCTTAAACCCGATTTTAACGTTATATCAGCTATTTTGTAGCTTGAAAGTAAATTTGCAGCTCTTTTCTCATAAATGTTTGCTGTTTTACTGTCTAATCACTACATTCTCATCTTAAAAAGCAACAATGTTTGAGAAAAGAGCCTTAAAGAAAAACACAACCTGGTGCGGGAATCCCCTCACTTGGTTGTGTTTTTAAGATACAAAATAACTAAATTCCCATTTTGTAATCATATTCTTTAGCTTTATCTGGCTTTTTGTTTTCAAACTCCATTCGTAAAAAAGGTTTATATGATGGTTCAACTTTTTTCACAAAAGAATACGATTGAAGTTTTTTTGTTAAATCTTCTGTTTGATCTTGATTACAATATAAAACGACATATTTCAATTTCTTTGAAACGAAATGAACATTGCCAAATTTTCTTAGCATTTTTGCCTGCTTTAAAGAATAAAGCCACACAATAATTCCTTGTCGAGCACCGAACATGCAAGATTCCCCTCTTCCGCTATATGACTATGTTGTCAAACTTCCAGCTTAAGCGACTAGCCCTTCCAAGTAAAGAAGTCAATTCTACAATAACTTCTAACCGGCTCACTTTGTGCTTGCCTTAAGGCTTTTTTGCGCTTTTGCTATCTTATTTTGAACAACCACAGCTTCCCCCGGTACCACAACTACTTCCACAGCCAGAGAGACTATCAAAGTACGGGTTTCCGGTTGGAACCTTTATATTTTTTGAAACTGAATGGCCAATGATAACACTTATTTCATCAAGTAGATTCTGTAACTCTGTTTCTGCCTGTCTAAAATCAAGAACACATGGATCTAA
The DNA here is from genome assembly GCA_937894355.1 of uncultured Bacillus sp. GTDB lineage: Bacteria > Bacillota > Bacilli > Bacillales > Cytobacillaceae > Bacillus_BU. The sequence continues at coordinate 1,318 of CALCRD010000273.1, read as the reverse complement.
ATCCATCTCTCTTTTTAATACTCTGGTCTCGCTCATTACTTGTTTATAATCCGGATGAAATTTCCCGAATCTTTGAACTTCCTCATACTGATCCTTTAATCTACTAAAGGCTTTTATTTTTTGTTGCGATTCTTTATTTTTTGTTAATAATTGATGACATAACTGATATCGTTCAACAATATCCGATTGGAGAATCATCGCAGAAAGTTGATCTGTTTCATCTAAAAGCTGCACTCCTTCAGTTGTAGCAAGCAACTTGCTCACCTCCACAACATATTTTATCATGAAATGCAAATGAAAGCGAACTGTCAAATACTGCGATTAGGAATGTTTCTCACTCTCACTTATCGTTATTGTTTACCGCCGTAATATTTCACTTAAAATAGCCTTAGAAAAAATCATGTCTGACTTAATTTTTCAAGTCAGACTTTACCCTTGTGAATTCATAGTTTGAAACATACTCATCATCATTGATGCCATTTGGACCCCATTTGTAAATTTTTCCACTCGATGCGGAAAGGTCTTTTTATAATAATGAAGTGCAGATATTTCTAATGACTGTAACTCCAATGGATTTCTAGATAATTTCCGATACCAAATTGGCTGCTCCCGAACAAATTGCTTTAATTCAGGGTTATTATTAAGAAAATCTACTATCTCTTTTCTCATGCAACTTCCCCCTCACTAATCCTTTCTAAACATGAAAGGGTGTGGGGGGCGCTCTCTTTTTGGGGCAGTCGTTTTTTTAGGATTTACACCCTGAAATTGTGAAATCACACCTTGAACTGCCTCGAGTGCCTGACTAAGATTATAGATATGGCCCTCTAATTGATTTACATCCATCCGTTTCACTGCACCCATTATTTGTCCAATCCAGTCAGGTTTATCTTCATCTTCATCTTCATCTGCATTTTCATCTTCCGGAGTATATATTTTATCTTTGCGAAATTTCTCCCAATGAGGATCATTTTCACCTAATAGATACCAATCTTCGTACAATTCCTGCCAGGTATATTTTTCGTTCCTCACTTCCTGGATGATTTCTGGATTCTTCTTGACAAAGTTTTTAAATTGCCCAACTGATGGATGAAGCACCTTTTTTCCCATATTTCTCACCTCTAGCTTTTTCATGCCTATAATAATTTATGATTTTTCAAGGAATTGGTGAGTTAAATGTTATTATTTGGCTGTGTTAATGTTCAATGTTGATTTTTCGAACTTAGTTGATTGGATCGGATACACGAAGACTCCTGCGGGAGTACGGGGCAGGGGAGACTCCACAGGCGCAAAGCGCCGAGGAGGCTCCCCGCTACCGCCC
>CALCRD010000272.1 GCA_937894355.1 uncultured Bacillus sp. | reverse complement strand
ATATTGAAGGAGTCAGTCACGTCATCAACTTTGAAATTCCCGACGATTTAGACTTTTATGTCCATAGAGTTGGGAGAACTGCTCGTGCCGGAAAGTCAGGAGTAGCTCTTACTATTTATGACTTATCCGATGAAGACTCACTGAACCGCCTTGAGAAGATTGGTATCAGTTTCAAGCATGTTGATATCCAAAAGGGAGAATGGGCGGTAATAGGGGAGCGCAATAAGCGTAAAAAGCGCCAAAAACAAAGTGATGAGATAAAAGAAAAAGCCAAAGCCCATGTTCGTAAACCAAATAAAGTGAAGCCTGGCTATAAAAAGAAAATGCAGGCTGAAGTGGCAAATATCGAAAAACGTCAAAGACGACTTAATCGAGGAAACAAATAACATACTGGAATGGGAGAATACAATATGTTGAAAATTGGTTCACATGTTTCGATGAGCGGGGATAAAATGCTGTTAGCGTCTAGTGAGGAAGCAGTATCATATGGTGCAAACACCTTTATGATCTACACTGGTGCACCGCAAAATACCCGCCGAAAAAAGATTGAAGACTTAAACATCGAAGCAGGTCGGAAACATATGGAGCTTAATGGAATTGATGAAATCGTCGTCCATGCCCCCTATATTATTAACATTGGAAATTCAACAAATAATGCTACCTTTGAACTAGGTGTTAATTTTTTAAGAACTGAGATTGAACGAACAGAAGCACTTGGTGCCAGACAAATTGTCTTGCACCCTGGAGCCCATGTAAGCGCAGGGACCGAAATAGGAATAAAGAAAATTATTGAAGGATTAAATGAAGTTATAACTGGAAAAGAAAATCTACAAATTGCCCTAGAAACGATGGCTGGAAAGGGTTCAGAATGTGGCAAAACTTTTGATGAATTAGCGATGATTATCGATGGCGTTAATTACAATGATAAACTGTCAATTTGTTTTGATACTTGTCATACTCATGATGCTGGCTACAATATTATCGAAGATTTTGATGGGGTCCTAAATGAATTCGATAAAATTATTGGCATTGATCGCTTAAAGGTCCTTCATATTAACGATAGTAAAAATGAACGTGGAATGAGAAAAGACCGCCATGAAAATATTGGTTTTGGAAAAATCGGTTTTGCGCCGCTCAACTACATCATTCACCACCCACAATTAATCAATGTACCTAAGATTCTGGAAACACCATATGTGGGTGAAGATAAGAATAATAAGAAAGCTCCGTATAAACATGAAATTGCCATGTTGCGCAACAAAGTCTTTAATGAAAATCTATTAGATGAAATCATGAGAGGTTAATAAATAGAACTAAAACAAAAAGCTGTGTAGGAAAATTACACAGCTTTTGTTGTTTTTGTCATTATTTTGCAAAGGATAAAAATAATTTATTAATTTCTTTAGCTGTTTCGGGTCCGGCGATTTTAGCAATATCCTTAATTATTTGGGCTCGTTCACTGTCCTGAAAAATATTCAAGGTATTCCCTCTTAAGTATTGAGCTATTTTTTCAGCTTGATTTTTAGAGAGCTTGAGTTGAAATTGATTGGCATACTTTAAGAGCTCTTGTGCCGTTATCGATTTTAACTTGTGATTAATAATATTTTCAAAAATCTGCAATTTCATCAACTCCTTATAAATAATCTATGAACTAAAAATGATAATAGTGACTATAAATCGTTTTTATGCTTGTACTAATCCAACTAATCACAAAAATGGTTTACAAGTAACTTTAGTTGATGTATACTTCAACATGTTAAATCGGAATGATTCTGATATACAGGTGATAATAATAATGGATAAAATTAAACCAATTGTTCAAATAAAGCATGTTTCGTATCGTTATGAAAAGGATTTTGTCCTTGAAAACATTAATCTTACAATTCAAAAAGGCGACTTTCTAGGAATTGTCGGGCCAAATGGATCGGGGAAATCAACACTGTTAAAACTTATACTAGGACTGTTGAAGCCGCAAACCGGTGAAGTTCTTTTATTTGGAAAAGAGACACAGCGGTTCCGTGATTGGCAAAAAATCGGCTATGTTTCCCAAAAGGCAAATGCATTTAATACAGGGTTTCCGGCAACCATTTTTGAGGTGGTTGCCAGTGGTCTAACAAAAAAAATCGGGATGTTCCGAAGATTAACGAAGCAAGATCGGGAAAGGGTAGTGGATGCTGTTAAATTCGTCGGCATGGAGCCTTTTATTCGGCAAAATATCGGAGAGTTATCAGGTGGACAGCAGCAGCGAGTATTTATTGCCAGAGCACTTGTCAGTGCCCCAGAGCTATTGATTCTCGATGAACCGACAGTCGGTGTCGATGCCAAAAATGTGTTTTCCTTCTATCAGTTACTTGAGGATTTAAATAAAAAGCAAGGCATCACGCTTTTGTTAGTTACTCATGATATTGGCACAATTACCGATAAGGTAACCCATGTTGCCTGTCTAAATAAGAATCTGCATTTTCATGGAAAGACCAAAGAGTTTGAAGAGCTCAAACAGAATGAGATGACTGAATTTTATGGTCATGATATTCATGTTCTGACCCATGATCACGTTCATACTGGGGGAACAAAAGGATGATTTCTGGTATTTTGCAATATGAATTTTTACAGAATGCATTTTTTACGGGGATTATTATTGGTATTATTGCTCCTTTGCTAGGTGTATTCATTGTGGTACGCCGTTTATCGCTAATTGCCGATGCGCTTAGCCATGTGACATTAGCCGGTATAGCCGCAAGCTTGCTGTTACAGAAGCAATATGCTGTGTTTGCCAATTTAAATCCGTTATTTTTAGGAATTGCTTTTTCAGTTACCGGCTCACTTTTTATTGAAAAATTACGAAGTGTATATAAACATTATCAAGAACTGGCCATTCCCATCATCCTTTCAGGGGGAATGGGATTAAGTGTTATTTTTATTTCATTGGCAGACGGATTTAATACGGACCTTTATAGTTATTTATTCGGAAGTGTTAGTGCCGTAAGTCGGTCTGACCTTTGGGCCATATTAATTATCAGTTTATTTGTCGGGAGTATCGTGATTCTTTTATATAAAGAATTGTTTTTACTATCTTTTGATGAAGAATATGCCAAGGCATCCGGTATTGCTGCTAAAAGCGTTCATTTCATTTTTATCGTAATGGTGGCGCTAGTAATTGCTGGTTCGATGCGAATTGTCGGGATTTTACTTGTCTCTTCACTCATGACATTACCAGTTGCCGCTAGCATTAGAATTGCCAAAGGATTTAAGCAAACGATTTTTTATTCGATTCTTTTCGGTGAAACAGCAGTTCTTGGGGGTCTGATTAGTTCATACTATCTCGACTTAGCTCCAGGAGGAACCATTGTTGTTATCGCTGTTCTAATATTAATGGCAACGATTTTATTTAAAAAAATTATAAATGCACGGCCTGCTTAACCTAAAGAGGTGATTATTTTGAATGTGACTGAAGCACTAAGTTTATTAAAGGATCAAGGTTTTAAGCTTACAGGGAAAAGAGCAGAAATGCTTGAGCTTTTCGCTGTAAATAACAAGTATCTTACGGCAAAAGATGTGTTAGATCTCATGAAGGATCGTTACCCAGGATTGAGTTTCGACACCATCTACCGAAATCTATCGTTGTTTGTGGAATTGGGTATTTTTGATATGACGGAATTAACAGGGGAGAAACACTTCCGAATTTCCTGCACCAATAAACATCATCACCATCATTTTATTTGTCTGGAATGTGGTAAAACAAAGGAAATAGCCGCTTGTCCGATGTTGAGTTTACAAGAAGATTTATATGGCTATGAAATATCCGGGCACAAATTCGAAATCTACGGTCGCTGCCCTGAGTGTCAATAATAAAGGCTGTTTTCGTAAAGTTTGTTGTTAAAATCTTAAACCCGATTTTAACTAGATA
>CALCRD010000271.1 GCA_937894355.1 uncultured Bacillus sp. | reverse complement strand
ACCAAATGTAATAGTTTTAATATGATAGCCTTGGATAGGGCTTACCTTGAAGGTTGGTTTTTTGCCGTGTTCGACAATAACCTGTCCGCCCGCTGCAATAATTCTATCTTCAGTAGGACCTTCCTCTACAATACCATCCTCAACAGAACCCTTTTCAACTGTACCTTGCGCACTTTCATAATTAAATTTAAGTACATAGGTGTTAATGGCAAATTTCACTTCAATTGTATGTGCTTTTGTTGCATTTTTGACCGTATACTGATAGCTGCCATTAGGTAATGGTTTAATTTCAGCATTTTCCAAGCTTGCGAAATCTGTTCCATCGATTTTAACCTCGGCATGATAGCCCTCATCTGGAGTAACCGTGAACGCATAGTCAGCACCATGCTTGATGCTGTCGCTTCCTCCGGATGCACCAACAGGTTGGCCAGTATGATTGATTACTGCACCGTGTTCATATCCACTAAATGTTATTGGATATTTTTTTAACACTAACTCAACCTTAATAGTAAGATCCTCAGTAACAGAGTCAATCGTAGCTTTATAGCTTTCACTATCTCCAACCTTAACAAATGGGACCTCACTTGCTCCATTTTTGATAGACTTAAGCTCAGAGCCCACCTCCGGAGTAATTACAATTTCAACTAGTTCAGCTTGAACAGGAATAGCCTCGCCAGTATACGAAGTACCATTAATACTAACGGTACCTGATCCATCTCCACTTGTTTGAACTGTCACCTGATGAGTGACGAGCTCGGGTTCAGTATTTTGATCTTCTGGAGCTTCAGGTTGTTCTTCAACAATGGCTTCTTCCGTTTCCACTGGCTGCTCCTCACCTGTTTCGGCAAATACGTTTGTAAACACACCAATAGGGATGTTATATGCAACCAACATGCCTGCGAGCACCAAGGCCACCCAGCGTTTAGCCTTCATTCTCTTCATTTGCTCCCTTTTCTTCCTTGTAACCATTTTTTTCTCCCCTTGAAAAATCAAATATTGTTCCATAGCTGCTATATCCTTCAGTTGATTTCGGTGTACTAAGTGATTTCTAATCCAATTAACTTAAATTCTTTCACTCGTATGGGTAATTTTGATGTCTTTTACAATCTTGAATTCGACCGTCAAAATTTTTGTTTCATCGTGTTGTACCAGCTCTGTAGTTGGATAAAGCACGGTTGTCCCTTTATCTTCACTTAACACTTCCGTACCATTTTCAGTAACACGTTCCTGTCCAAGGACTTCAGTCCAGTTTTCTTGAAATAATCCCCCTATGCCGTCATCAGTCCCAAGGATTTCAGTGCCCACATCCAAAACCTCAGTTTTTTGAATGAGTACTTCCGTAGCGGCAGATACTTCTGCAGTATACTTTTGGCTTTCACCTAATACATCTGTATCCTGTGAAAATAGTACTACAGTCTGATCACTACTATTTAAATGGTTTTCCTGTTGCCCTAAAACCTCAGTTGGCTTACTATCAATTACCTCGGACCAAGGTGTTTCAACCGTCTGCCCACTCTCAAATAACGGCTTTGACACAGGTGCAATGGTTTTGCCAGTATCGCCACTTTTGTAACTGTTAGGCAGCCTGCTTGACCGTGTAGGAAAGGTTGCGACCGGCTCGGTCAATGATCCGCGATCAATATTAAAAGCATTCGGTTTATAACGCTTATTACCTGATTTCGTGTTTTGTTCTCGAATCTCTTGAATCTGTCTTGCAGCCGTTTTACCCGTCAAATCACCAATAATAGCCCTAATATTCATCTTAAAAAATAGTATGATAGCAACGACCAGGAGCACACCTGCAAGGGAATATCCTACGATTGAAATGCTAAACCAAGTATTTGCCTCCATTCCTATCCCTCCTCACTCCGATATGCGTTATCAATCGCTTTTTCTGTTGTTTCAAAGCGTTTGATCACATCATGTTTGATTAATTCAGTTTTCTCTGCTGTAACCGCAACATGATTGGTACTTTTTTTGACAGATTCATAAACAGAACGAATCTCTTTTTCTTTTACGCCATCTGCTTTAAACTTCCTAGCATATGTTTCAATTGAATAAATCGTTAATTTATAGAGTTCTAGTTTAACAATCTCATTTTCATCAGCGTTTTTATCAATCATATTATTTAGGTCTTTGATGTTCTCCCAATAAGGACGATATTTCCCTTTATCTGCTGCTTCTTCAATGTGGAGAGTAATATCACGATTGAACTTTCCGATATCACGATAGATGGTTGCCATTTCGTAATAATCGCTATCCTTTGATCCATACTGCACGACATCTTCAAACCATTGAATTGAGCTTTTCATTCTGGTAATTTGATTGTCATTAGTTTTGGTTTTCCCATAATCGTAGTAATACCAATACACTTTTCCAATTTCAAAAGCGAGCTCGGCATAATCTGGGGTTTCACGAAACTCAGTCAAATGTGTGTTAATTTTTTTCTTAAACTTTTCCTCTTCTTCAATGGAAAAAGCAGCATCGCCCTTAAAGGCATCAATCATTCCGAGATATGCCTTATGTGCAGTCGGCTTAACATCGATTGCCATTAAATAGTAATCAATTTTATTGGCATCTATCGCAGCTTTCTCGGCCATTTGGATATTGATATCATAGTCAGCGTTATTGGTCCGAATATTCATCACTTGCCCAAAAATTCCGAATACTAAAAACAACAGCGAAGCTCCCGCAACCATGCCGAAATTACGCAGCTTCTTCTTCTGCTTGGCCCGGTAAACGTCATCAACTTCTTCATAATGGTTAAGTGCGTACAAAAGCTCAGCACACGATTGATAACGATCATCTGGATTGAGAAGCGTACATTTTTGAATAATTCGTTCCAAACCGCCAGATAATTGCGGATTCCAATCACGAATCGGATATAACTCATACGGCGGCTCACAAGGGTTTTGCCCAGTCACCAAATGATAAAGTGTGACTCCTAAACAATAGACATCAGTCCGTGGATCAGTTTGTCCTTTTCCCCCGAACTGTTCAGGCGCTGCATAGCCCTTCGTACCGAGGCTTACCGTATCCGCCAAATTTTGCTCTTTATATTCCCTGGCAATCCCAAAATCAATCAGCTTGAGGTTCCCATCCGGCTTAAGCATTACGTTTGCAGGCTTCATATCCCGATAAATAATCGGCCGCTTGCAAGTATGCAAGTAGTCCAGTACCTCGCAAAGCTGCTTGGCCCAATCAATCACGACATCCTGAGGCTGTGCCCCATAGTCATCTAGAATCTTGCTCAGTGGCTCCCCTTCAATATAGTCCATGATGACGAAAATAACATTTCCGTTATCGATGATATCCACAATTCGAGGCAATGACGGATGGTCAAGCTTCTTTATCATATTGGCTTCAGCAATCGCACTTTGAATAATGATCTCGTTGTTCTTATCTTTTGCTCTTTTTTCAATCTCTTTTACTGCCCACTGCTTATTGAGGCGCTTGTCCATGGCAAGATATACCTTGGACATACCGCCTTGTCCAATCAGCTTCAATACTTCATATTTCCCGTCTATAACAGACCCTATTTGAGCCAAACAATATCCCCGTCCTTACAGAATTTTAATAAGCATAACCGAAATATTATCCAATTCCTGTCTTTGCTTATTTAGTTCAACCAATTCATTTACCTTTTGTTCCATCAGGGCTTCATTGATTAAAACTGGTGGGGAGAATGCTTGATAGATCTCCTCCTCGGTAATCATATGGCGAAAACCATCCGAACAGAGCATGTATGCTTCACCTTGTCTAGGCGTTCCATGGATGAATTGTGGCTCAACTAATTTAGAAGCTCCGATACACTGTAAAAGAACATTTCGTCTTGGATCACTTTTTGCTTGTTCAGGAGTAAGATTGCCTCGTTTGATTTCTCTGCCAACTACCGTTTGATCCTCAGTCAAGATTTCTAAGTGATGGTTAATCCGATACACACGCGAGTCACCCACATGACCAATCAACATAAATTTTGTATCAATCAAAAGTAGGGCGGTTAAGGTTGTTCCTAGTTGGATTTTGAAAGTCCGACCATGCTCACCAATGCGCTGATTTTGCTCTTTTATGATTCGATCCCAGCGATACTGAATTTCATCGAAATCATTTTTTGCAAGCTGTGTAGGGAGCTCTTTTTCAAACCAAGCAGAGAATGCATCGACTACACTAGCACTGGCCACTTCTCCTTTTTGGAGCCCACCCATACCGTCACAAACGATGGCTAACACGACTGTGCCGACAGATGTTTGGGCAACCTTCAAACACAAGCTATCTTGATTTGTTGCTTTTTTTATCCCAACATCGGTACATATTGCTGATAATACTTTCATTTGAGAACCTTCCTTGCTA
>CALCRD010000270.1 GCA_937894355.1 uncultured Bacillus sp. | reverse complement strand
ATGGGGAGGCTATTTATGTAAATATAAGACAAATCTCTTATTATGGGGAATTCATTGAAAATGTTCCGCCATTACCTCCAGCAAATCCACAATTGGAAAGATTATCTGATACTTCAGCACGCCTTACTTGGTTAAATCCTGGACCTGATAGTGAAGGGGAACCTGTAATTGGGTTTAGGCTGTATAAATCCACCAGCGAGGATTTTGAACTTAATGAAGATACACTTATCGCTGATGAGGAAGAATTGAACACTTTAGAGGGCGCTATAGAATTTATATGGGTAGATACAGATTGCTCTCGGATTAGATATTACTATAAAATTATATCCGTAGATGGACTAGAAGACCCAAGTGCTCCGGTAAGCTTAATGCTCCGTGGTTCCGGTAGCCTCAGAGGCGAAGTGCAAGAGAAAGATTATGAGGTAATAACAGGGGTCCTAAAAGATGCGCTAGTAGAACTTTTCGATGAGCAAAATGAAAAGATAGGGGAAACTCATACTGACATAAATGGGCAATACAGTTTCCCATATGTGGTAGAAGGTAATTATAAGCTGCTATTTACTAAAGAGGGGCATTTCCCAGTAGAAAAATCATTTTCAGTTGAACCTGATACAGACCCTGAAGTAGAACTAACAATTCTAGTGGCAGATCGATTTCCTCCCCTGGAACCTGTAGAAGACGAAGTTAATTTAACCGTTATTGACAGTGGAGTAGTAACTATTTTCTGGGAAGAGCCTGGGCCAGCGCCAGATGGAGATCTCCCAGCCTGGTATAACATCTATCGTTCTTCGACAGAAATTCCTGATGAGCTAGAAACATTCGAACTTGAAGAATTTAAGATGGCAGAAGGAATTGAACAGAAAAACTGGACAGATTATGAGATTTCCTACACTCCGGTATTTTATCAGGTAAGGTCTTTTGACCAGGCAGGTAATATGTCTACAAAGGGTTTACTAATTCAGGTGGAAGCCAAACTGGCTGAAATTCCAAAACCCGTAGGGTTAAATAATGGGGCAACTTTTGAAAGAAATGATAAAGCCACATTAACATGGCAACCTATAGAAGATGCAGCATCCTACGAGATTGAAATTAGTGAGTACGAAGACTTTAGAGAGTTATTAGATACCATCGAAAATATCACAAATGCGAATTCCATCCAATGGTGGGATCCTGCACTAGAGGGCAGACGCTTTTGGCGCATTAAAGCCACCTATATTAGTGGGGCAAAAAGTCTTTTTTCGGAACCTGCCTGGTTTGATACTTTGGATCTTGGGATTCACGAGAGTCGTGAAGTGCGACTTTTGAGCGTCAGACCGAGCTATATTCTGTCCACAATGGGCGCAGACCTGGCAGAGGAATTTCAAATCCAACTGGCTATGAACGAGGAGGCAATTGTCTCACTCAATATATTCGATCTAAGAGGTAGACTAGTCAAGTCTATACTAAGTAATCAGTTGTTGCCAGTTGGCATTCACACCTATCCTTGGAATGGAAAAGACACAACTAGTAGAATCCTTCCCAATGGCCTTTATATATTACAATTAAAGCTTAACCTTTCTGGAAAAACTGTTACCAGTGTGAAGAGAATAGGTATCTTTCGCTAAATGGAGGTGAGAGTATTGAGAAAAGCTTGGATGAGGATATCTTTTGCGCTGACTATATTATGCCTAATAGCTCCTGCAACGCTTGCAATTTCCATCACTGAGCCCAGTTTTATCTCCCAGGATTTGCTATCCATCGCCAATACACACGGGAATCGTCTTGCCGTTGCGAACACTGATCTGTTTGGACTTGGTATTCCATATAACCAAATTTCATTAAAAATGAATCTAGGGAAAATAGGGATGCTTTTTGAGATAAACGATTTGCAAAATGAGATTGATCTGGTTTACAAGGAAAGAACAGGTAGCCTCACCACCTCTTTTGAGATCTCAAATAAGATTACTCTTGGGAGTAAGATTAAACTATCACAGATTAATACTGTGATCACGGGAGGCGGCTGGGGGCTTGATCTAGGTTTAATCTACAGACCAATGCCCAAGTTAGAACTATCACTGGGACTTGATAATGTGCTTACACAAAAAAAATTTTCAACTAATACCCAAGAACAAGGAGAAGTTTGTATTAATTCAAGTATGCGATTTAGCGTAGGCTCAGGTTTATCAGTACTCTGTAACCTCGCAACAGAGGATTACAATTTGGGCCTAGAACAGCTATTGTCAAATAAAGTGGCATTATCTGTGAGCGCTGCAAATTCTCGGATCATAGGCGGCTTTTCCTTATTGCAAAGAAGAACTGGCCTAGACTATAAACTTGCAGTACATCCTTTGGGAGTCCAACAGACAATCATGTTTTCTGTTGCCTTTTAATTGGCTACGAAAAGAGGTGTGCCTATGGAACGATTTCGATATTTTCTTTTGTACAGTTTTCTTTTACTAATAATAGGTTATAGCGTAATGGCTGAAAATATTGCGTTAATAGGATATGGTGGAACTTCTATTTGTACTACAACCTACGGCAATGCCCCGAGTGAAAACGTGTTTGATGGTAACCTAAGTACAAGTATTTCATTACGCCAATTATCAGAGGTTTTTGTCTTGAGAGAATGGGAACAAAATGCAATAATTGATGAGATTAAGATAGAGTTCTCTTCCTCTCAAAGAGCTATTGATTTTGATATATATTATTGGGAATATGGTATGTGGAAAATTATTAAACAAATTCGAGATAATGAAGCAGCAACAATTAGTATTCCTTTGGAGGGGATAGTAACTAGAAAGTTACTTTATAAGTCTTTAAAGTTTAATAGCAGCTATAATAATATTAGAGAAATTGTGGTTGAAGGTATAGTGCAGGAACCTTATGTTCCTCAACCTGAGGAATTTGTTGCCGAAAGAAGCGGAGAGAGTGTTTATCTCAAATGGGAAGCTCCTTTAGAAACAAAAGAAGGAGCCCAAGCAACAGCTTACAATGTTTTGAAAGCAGATGTTGTGAATGGCAATTATGAGAATTGGGAAACCATCGCAACGGGCCTCGTCGCGAACAGTTGGAGTGGAGAGGGTGATTTAACTCAAAGCTCGGCTTATTCAGTAGTTGCAGTAGATAAGTGGGATTATCTTAGTGAAATGGCTGAACCAGTTATTTTGCATGCTTTAGGTGCTATTTCAGGAAAAGTTGTAGATGAGCAATTTCAACCACTTACTGGGGCACTTATTCGGATCAGGGGGTTAGGGGTATCTTCAAAAGCAGCTTCCGACGGACAATTTAGTTTGGTAAATGTTCCTGTTGGGATTGTTGAGCTTGAAGTTTCAAAAGAAGGTTATATTCGGGATCAAAGGCTGGTTGTCTTAACAGAAGCTGGTATTTCAAACTTAAATTTCACCCTCCAGCAGGCAGAAGAACTTCTCGCTGCGCCAGCTTTATTAAATGCTACCTCCCAACCTGGGAAAATAATTCTAGAGTGGACCCCAGCGGCTGAATCCCAATTAGGTCCCATTAAATATAATCTTTACAGGAGCGAAACCCCTGGTATAAAGCAGGGACAGCTTACACCACTGGCTTGGGAAATTTCATCCACAAGCTGGATCGATACAACTGTAATCCCTGGCAAAGTTTATTACTATGCAGTCACAGCTGTAAGTGTAACTTCCCACGAATCCGATTTCTCAACTGAAGTCAAAGCACTCTGCCAATCTCAAGAAGCACCTGTTTTGGTGGAGCCAAATCAGTATGCAGTGATTCATAACCATTATGTTGTTATGCGTTGGGAGCCACTTTCAGGTGCCAGTCATTATTTTGTTGAGTATTCACGCTCACCAAAGTTTTCGCCGGAGCAAACAAAGGGAAGAACAATTCGCACTGGAACACAGCTTGTTGATTTAGGACTTGCAGACGGCAATTGGTATTGGCGCGTTCGGGCCATCTTTCTAGATGGAACCACAAGTGCATTTTCCCAGACAGGTTCATTTTCTGTATTAAATACACTCTCAGGCAATTCGCCAGCAGTAGCTTTCTTCGATCTTTGGCCGAAGACAGTTGGCAAAGAACCTTATGTGAATATACATTACATCCTGAACATCGACGATCTACTAGCTTCGATCCGGGTTTATGATCTCAATGGGCGCTGCGTTAAAACTTTCTTTGACAATTATCATGGTGGTTCCGGGCACCATGAGTTCAGTTGGGATGGTAGAGGCGATAACGGCATGTTTTTACAAAATGGCCTCTACATTATGCAGTTTATTGCTGCTAAACCTGGGCAGAAATACGAAGTTCGCAAAAAAATAATTGTGATGAATTAATAGGGGGGCACGCTTATGCCTCGAAGAATAATTATTACTTCGATCTTACTATTGCTTGTTGGCAATTGTTTGGCGAGTACAATTTTAGAAACTACAGGCAGTGCTCGCAGCCTTGGGATGGGCGGTAATGGCATAGTTAACTCTAGGAATGTAACCGATTGGTTAGCCAATCCGGCAGGTTTGACAGAAACTCTAAATAATCAAATCGGCACCTCTTATGCAAACATGTTTCTCGAGGATATTGGCTATACGTTCCTCGGAGGGGTTATTCCGCTAAAAGCAAAAAACCTTTCCTTGGCAGCAGCTTATAGGCAAATTAAAACGGATCTGGACTACGATTTAACATATTCGGAAGCAGCAACTACAATTGGTGTAGGCTTTGCGCTTCCCTATGGCATTTCTCTTGGAATGGCTCTCAATACGATAAAAGTCCAGAGCGAATTTTGGGGTAATGGGTATAGCTTGGATCTTGGAGTTATTAAAAATATCAAGCAAGGCCAGTTCGGTTTATGTATCGAAAATATCTATTCGCGACTCGACTATACAACAGGTCTCTCCACTCACCTGGAGCCAAAATATAATTTGGGGATAGCTTACTATCCCCAAAACGAGACCAGCCTTCGTTTGGGAATAGAAAACTTTATGTATCTCTCGCTTGGTATGGAATATGATCTCACTGAAACCATGAAACTGCGCATAGGTATGAATGAAAAAGGCTTTACAGGTGGTGCGGGCCTGGCCTTGGGGCCTTGGATTTTAGATTACGCCCTCTTTAATAATGGCTTAGAATTAGAACATCGTCTTGCTACGATTTTTCAATTATAAAGGGCAACTGGAAAGGTGGTGAACTTCTTGAGAAAATTACTCATCTTGCTTTTACTGATCATGGTCCCCCTTGCTGCAACTAAAGCAGAGTTAGTTTTAGACGGGTTGAATTTTACAGGCTGGATTGATTCGATTTTCAGATACACCCCTGCCAGGGGAATAGAAGCTGGAAACTATATGAGAATCTATGGCAATCTTGAAAGACAGAGCGGCATGGCAGCAATAAAATTTATAAATACCTATTACACACAAGGCCACGGCACAAGAGATAGTTTTGATCATCCGGTAGATTTACCACTAAATACGGTTAAGGTAGAAACCCCAACCCTAACTTATCGTGGGCCCCTTTTTAGGGGGGGGGATAGTTATTTAGTTGAACTTGGTTTCCTAAAATTTTCTTATAACTGGTACATAGCAGACTTTCGTTGGAATCGTGTTAATGGTATTAACCTGAGCAATGTTAATCTCGGTCCCTTGCACATGAAATCCTTTTTGGTTTGGGGGAAAGTAGTTGAAAGCCCGGCTTATGGACTCATGACAAGCTATAAAAGTGGTAGACATGGTCTTGATCTTGGGTATGTTTTATTTCAGGACAATGAAGTCTTGGCGAATGAGGAAGGGGTTAAAACTCTAAAAACCAATGTAACAGACAATGCAATCAGCCTTGACTATACTTACAGACACCCCACATACGGAATATTAAATTTTATTCAAGTCCAACAACTAAAAGCAACTGAAAATACACAAGAAATATTTTATGTGCGTCATTTAAACCATAACACTAGCTTTCCGCAAGTAGGCTTGACGTTATCATTTGATCTGCGTGATTATGATCCCCTCTATAATCCCGTATATAGTTGTAGACAATCTGTAAGTAAGACAAATCCACTGGTGAGATATAAGGGAGAAAAAGGTACCTCGCTGCAGCTTGCGTTCAGAGAAAAAGAAATAACTGGCTTGCTTAAGTTAAATTCATTTGTGAAAAGAACAGAACAACCCCTCTTGGACCATTTTCAAACAGAGGCTACTTTGAATGTTCCCTTTGGAAGCTTTAGACTTGGTGCAAACCTTTTATATGATAATATTACCCAAAAAGCTCCCTTAATCGCTCTTAACCGTTATTCACCGGAATACAGTCAAGGGGTTAGTGTGGAGCCGAGGAAACCTTTTAATTACAAAGACTTAGTTTTACAGCCTAAATTTGAGTTGCGAGATTATCGATTTAACGCCCTGATGTCCGGCGGTGAACTGTTAGTTCAAGATCTTAAATTTTGGAATGTCATGGTAACTGCCAATATAAGAAGAGGGTCACTTAAAGGTTTTAATGGAAAGCTCGGTTTTAAATCATATGATTATGGATTTGAGCGGCCATTTTCTGAGAATAGCTTTCAAAATGGTAAATATTTATGGGGAGAGATAAGGTATAAAACACCCAAGGGGATAAGTCTTTCAATTAATTTCTCTTATCCTAAAATAAAGGACGGCGTATGGCTGGAAAATGGAAGCTTCAGAGCAGATGATCGCTTTGATTATCGGAATAATCTCTTTGAGATCACATATCGGAAAAGCTTATAGATTGGTGGTGGGGTAGATGCACAAATACAAAATTCTAATATTTATTATGCTCTTGTGCCTGATAAGCTCTGGAGCGACTTTCGCCAAAAGTTCTCTCTCAGCTACAGGTTCACTCTTTAGCGAAATTCAATATACACCTGAACAAAAATGGGAAGCCTGGCATCGGTTTCAATTAGTCCAGGAATTTAATTTCACAGGCGAGATCACTGTCTATGCAAATTTGGGAGGTTGGACCCCTAGGTTTTATGAAAAAAACTCCTTCCCAGACTATCAACCAAATGCTCAGTTTACACTCAATAGAATTTATGCAAAGGTAGAGGGACCTGCATTAACTGGGGGACTACCTATTCAGATTGGCTTTGGGGATTTAGCCATTAGTTATTCTCCCTATAGCGTCTGGCTCAATCGGTGGGATAAAGCTAATCTTCTCACCAAAGAAGAATGGGCAAATCCAGATTTCAATTATAATATGGTGCGCAGGGGGGTTTCAATTGAAGAGCTATCCCTCCTGGGGAGCGACCTTTCAGCATTTTATCTTTGGGATGGACTGGGTGATAATGGCTCAGGCGAGGCTATAGCGTATCCCTATCGTACAGCCTTCGGAGCAAAGCTAGATACAAAGCTCATAAGCTTTATCTATAGTCAATATCTAGATGCAGCCAAAAGTGAGGAATCAACTTCCGATGAGCTTATTTTTGAGAAACAATATTTAGAGGATGATCGTGTCTTTGAGTTAATACTCAAAGATAAGCAAGTTGGTCCCTTTGTTTTTGCCGGGACTTATGCAAATCACCTTAATTTCCTAGAAGGTGCAAAAACAGAGGCAGATCTTTCACTCTTCGATGTCCGTTGGCCAGTTGCAAAAGAGATTGAGCTATTGGGTAAATACTACAACTATGGGCAAGAATTCAATCCCCGTTATCGGGACAAAACACCTCGCTTTGAGCCACATACCGGGCAAAAGCTAAGCTGGAATAGCGTGGATCGCTACCGAGGCCAAAAAGGCACTGCCTTTGGCATCCGTACTACAAGGGATGATTTAGAGGTGACCTTGCTTGCTCGCAATTATGTTAAAAATACCGAAAGTATTTTTAACGAAGTGGAAGCAAGGGGCGAACTGAAGAATGGAAGGTTAGACCTGCGCGGTCTTTTGAGTTTGACAAAAGAAGACTTTGAGCAAAATCAATTTGGCACTGCATTATCAGACGTTTATCACGAAGCATATTTAGATGGCTCGCTATTGATAAAGCATTATAAAAATTTTGCGCTCTCTCTTATAGGAAACTTCCATGATAAAAAAGATGAATATACGGAAACAGAGCATAGCTATGGTTTGAGATTTGCCCTGACACGTGGAATCTTTGAAGGCTTAAAATTAGAGCTGGGGAAAAGGAACTTGAATGGCTTATTGCAAGACAGATTAAACCTGGAATATAAAATGCCGGTAGGTTTAATCTTCATCGCAAATTATGCTACCCCCAATTTTGTGGAGCAGGGTGAATATGACAGGGGAGGTGAGAGAATAATTAAGGACAATTGCATCAAACTTATTTCAGAAATCAAGTTTTAGAAGGAGGTTTTCATATGGGCAAAAAGAGCTGCTTAATATTAATTATTTTTATGCTTACTTTTATCTCAGGAGTTTTTGCCAGTGGGCAGCCATTATATTTGGTCTACGATGGCAGTCCTTTAACTGGGATAGTAATACATGAGAATGCAAACCAAACGATTGAGCAGGCAGCAGCAGATCTCCAGTATTATTTGCAAAAAATGAGCGGTGCTGAAATAGGTATTAAGAAAGCAAATACAGTACAGACAGGGATGGTTTTAACTCTAAAGGATCAATTTTCCTTTCCAGAATTAGCAGTGAAGCTTGATAATGCAACACCTGATGGTTTTGCTATAAAGTGTGACCCTGCAGGAGGTAGGCTAATTCTAATGGGAAATTCTCCTGAAGCTGTAAGCTATGCAGTCTATACTTTGCTTGAGAGCTTTGGTGCCAGATGGTTTTTCCCAGGTGATGTTTGGGAGGAGATTCCTGATAAGAAAACTATTTCTATCAATCAGCTGGAAAAAATATATAAACCGAGTTTTGATTTGAGAAGTATCTGGTACGGTTGGGGGACTGGTCCAATTACCGAAAATAAGGTTGCTTATGACAGGTGGGTCCTTTCAAACAAAATGGGAGGCTGGCTGACAGGCAGTGTTGGTCATGCTTATAACAGGATTACTGATAAGGCCGAATTTGATGAACACCCTGAGTGGTTTTCATTAGTTAATGGTGTTCGTCAACCTTCACAACTTTGCACAACAAACCCTGATGTTATTCAAAGAGCTATTGAATATGCCAATAATTATTTTTCTAAAACCGAGGATATTATGGTATCACTTTCACCGAATGATGGCTATAATATGTGTGAATGCGAGAATTGTAAAAGCTTAGGAAACGATAGTGATAAGGCTTTATATCTTGCGAATAAAGTGGCAAAAGCAATTAGTTTAGAATATCCTGAAAGGCTTGTTGCTATGTATGCATACGCTCCTACTTCTGCTCCTCCTTCTATAATTGCAGAACCTAACGTAATAATATTTATATCGACAGATTTTATAAATCCAAATTATAGTTTCATTCAAATAGTTGATGGTTGGTCAGAGAAAGCACAAATATTGGGAATTCGGGAATATTATGGCGGTATCGGAAATAGTTCAACTCCACGATGGCAAGTGGATTATCTCGAAGAGTCTTTGTCTTATTTCCAAAGTAGAGGTGTAATAGGAATAAATGCTTCTTCTCCAAATAGCTGGGGTGCAATAGGGTTAAACTATTTTGTAGCATCTAAACTATTATGGGATCAAAGCTTAGAATCAAAAGAAATCTTTGAGGATTTCATTGATAAATGCTGGCACGAAGTAGCAACTCCCATGACGAGATTTTATTTAAGGTTTAAGGATGGATTTAACGCTCGTGTCTATTATACGGCTTTATTAGACTTAAAAGAAGCAGATCAACTTGTGGAAACAGAGAAAGTAAAAAAACGTTTAGATCAAATGAAACTTTATATGCATTGGGTTGGCAAGTTTATAGATTTTAGCCAGGCTGTTGGCGAAAACAAATTATCTTTGACTAATGACCTTTACGTTTTTACAATGCAAATAGCTAAAACAAATTTGATTCACAGTTATGGGATATATAGGGATCATCGTCCCTTGGGTTTTCCGAAGGATTTTGAACCGACTTTACCTGAAGGGTATAGCGATCCTATGGATCTAGCTAGAAAGTTTCCGGGATTTACGTCTGAGGAAATTCAAAATTTCTTTGAGTTTGATTTTGCTAGGGTAGAGGATATCGGTGAGATTCCTCAAATCTATGATTATACCTATAATCATGATCATTGTTTTTATCCACGGGAATTAGATTCTCAAAGAAGAGGGATTTATACTAAAAAATCTTCTTCACCTACTTATAGGCAAACAAATACGTTTTATATTTATTCGGATTTTTCCCAAAAAAAGATAAGTGTTGAGATGGGACTTGTCCGCCAAAATTCATTGTCTTATCAGCTTGAAAAAATTAGTACGGCAGGAAATATGCCAATAGACTCTGGAATAACTGAACCTGATTCAAAAGAAAAGACTTTTTTAATTCCCGAAAAAGGAATATATAAACTTACCATTGAAGCAAAAGGAATGGGCTATAAACTCGATTTTTATGATTTATATGGTGTAGTATCCTTCGAAAAAAAAGATAAAGCTCACATTATACTTGGAACTAGAGGAGGTCCTTTATATTTCTATGTTCCAAAAAATACAGATTGCTTTGCTTTTGGATGGGTTACAGAAGATAAATATGGGAAGATTGTTATTAAAGATAAAGATGGTAACATTATGCTAGATGAAGAAGGAAACTATACGGCAGGTGAAGAGTTTATAGTTCAGGTACCTAAGGAATTACAGGGTAGTATTTTTTCACTTGAAATTAGTAAGTGTGAAGACTCTACAAAACTTTACCTTTCTGGGATACCACCATACTTAAGCCATGATCCTAACAAAATTTTGGTACCGAAGGACGTTGAGTATTAAAATTTTTATGAAATGCAATGATTAAGAACATGTTCCCAGATACCTATTTAGGTATTGCTAATAGGTTTGTTATTTTATTCTTCAAACAATACAAAGGAGGTATTCCATGTTACGAACAAGCTTTTTGGCAGTTTTAATGTTTTTTGTTTTGCTTTTACCATCGAATTCATATGCAGAACAAAATACGATTACACTTGTAAGAAATGGTATCGCCACTTCTATTATTATTATGCCTAACATTCCTGATGAGAATGAGAAAATGGCAGTCGACGAATTAAAAGATCATTTAAGTAAAATTTCAGGTGCGGAAATAGAGGTAAAATCAGCAAGTTCATCCCAACTTTTAGCTAGGTTAGGAGAAGCTTTAGCGAAAAATTTATATCCCGTTCTTATAGGCAATCTAGCTTTAAGCGATGAGTTAAAAAAGGAAATAGAATTTATTGGTAGCGATCCAGCTTCATTTATTTTGTCAGCAGATAATACTAGTACAAAAATAGCAGGTTTAACTTCTGAGGGAACCCTTTTTGGAGTATATGAACTCTTAGAGCAAATTGGATGCAGATGGTTTATGCCTGGTGAGCTTGGCACAGTTATACCTAAACTTGATACAGTTGAAGTGAAGAAACAAAAAACAGTCCAAGTACCATCATTTAATGCAAGATGGCATTCGGGAAACAAGGCTCCAATTTGGCAAAGAAGAATGAGGATGGGAGGCCCATTTTTCCCCGGATCGCATAATATTAGACCAATTCGTCGAGATTATTTTAACAAACATCCTGAATATTTTGCACTAGTAAATGGCAAGCGAGATCCACGTCAAGTATGTGTCTCCAATCCTGAAGTATTAGAAATTACTATTGCAGGCGTAAAGGAATATTTTAGAGAAAATCCAAATGAGCCTTGGTATGGTATGGGGCCTAACGATGGTGGTGGTTTTTGCGAATGTGAAAATTGTAAAGTGTTAGATGGTTGCGATTGGGATAGTTTCTCTAGTCAATTATCAATGACAGATCGCTATATATGGTTTTTCAATCAAGTGTTAGATGGTATTAATGACGAGTTTTCAAACAAAAAGATAGCTTTTTATTCTTACCATGCCTATATGAGACCGCCTGTGAAGCACAAACCTAATCCCAATATTATTCCTTCTTTTGCCCCAATTACTATATGTAGGGTTCATGGTATGGGCAATAATATTTGCCCTGAACGAAGCTATTATGAAAAGGTAGTGAATCAATGGAGTCAGTTATTACCGGAATTTTATGAACGGGGCTATTGGTATAATCTGGCAGATCCGGGTCTACCGTTTAGCTTGATTCATCGGATTCGAAATGAAATTCCCAAAGCCAAGGAATACGGGGTTATTGGGTGGCGAAATGATACACATCATTGGGGGAGTTCCACGCCCTCACTTTATATTGCAGCAAAACTAATGTGGGATCATGAAGCTGATGTAGATGCCCTTCTTCAGGACTTTTATGAAAAGTTTTTCGGCCCTGCTTCAGAACCGATGGGTGAATATTTAGAGCTAATGGATGCTGCTTTAGGGGACAATGATTATCATACAGGTTGTTCCTTTGACATGCCTTATTTTTACCCTAGAGCGCTAAGGGATAATGCTCGAAAATTACTAGAAAACGCAGTTTCCTTTGCTGGAGATAGTATTTTTGGGACTAGGGTTAAGATATATACGGAGACGTTTGCTTATCTGGAGTCGCTTATTTTAATGCTTGAGAATAACAATAATTTTGATTTTGTGTCCGCAAAAGCAAATTTAGAAGAGATGGATCGACTTAGGAATATATTGATACAATATGATCCGCCAATGATTACACCTAATACTTCTGAATCATATCTGAAACGCTTTTTTCGACAAACAACAGAACAGGGTTATGATAGAGTAACCAATAACAATAAATTATTAGTAGGGTTTCCGGTTAACGAATGGGATTTTTTGATTGATCCAACAAAAATTGGAGAAGATATCGGTTTATGGCAAAAGAATCTAGTAGGGGGTAACTGGCAGAAGATAAATACCTCATTATCTTGGGGGAACCAAGGACTCAGATATTATAAAGGTGTTGCGTGGTATAGGCAGAAGTTTATTGTTCCCGATAATTTTGATTGTTCTTCTACCTATCTTTGGTTTGGTGGAATTGATGATGGTGCAAAGATTTGGCTAAATGATAAAGTAGTTGGAGAACAAAAAGGAAGCGCATTTCTTCCTTTTGAATTTGAGGTTTCGAATTTGCTTATTCCCGGCGAAGAAAACGTTATTGTTGTTAGAATTTCAAATGAAAAACTTGATGAACTAGGCATGGGAGGAATCGTTTATCCAGTGATGATTTATGCAAAGGATTCTAATCCGAGCAATTTAAGACAAACAGATGATCTTTGGGAAGGTCGAGATCCAATCTTGTATTAATCCTAAAAATTTAATCAACATCTAACTGCCCTGAGAAAATTGAACTATCGTACCAAACAAGTTAATTCTAATCTTGTTTAACCTCCAATAAGGCAGCTTTAAAAAGTATTTATTGCTTTGAGCTCTCCCTTGATCTTGCTGTAAGAGATCAGGGGAGAGCCTGTTCCTTTATTGCATGTTAAGCTTCTATTATGTTAGGATAATAGCCTGTTGTTTAGGGAAACGAGGATTTTGCACTTATCCATTGAGAAGGATAAAATAGCTTAATAGTGTTATGGAGTTGAAAAAAATATGGAAGCAATAAAGAGTTTGAAACATAAGCTAGAAAACCGTGAAGTAATTTTATCAACCGCGTTGTGCAATATCGGATATAGTGGATTGCCAAGAATATACAAAAAGTCAGGTATTGATTTTCTTGTAATGGATTTAGAGCACGGTTCTTTTAACCCAGAAAATATTGGGGATTTCCTTTATATCTGCAATAATATGGGATTACCTGTTATTGTTAGAGCTTTAGGTTCTGAATATCATTGTATTTCTAAGCCACTTGATATGGGTGCGGATGGTATTTTAATACCGCGTACAGAAACTATAAAGCAAGTGGAAACTGCCATATCATCGATGCGTTTTTACCCTGTTGGGGAAAAAGGTGTTGGTGGAAGAGGTATTTTAAGAAATGGTGAAGAAGTAAATGATTTCAATAAAAACAGGCTTTTATTTTTGCAAATTGAATCCACTTTAGGTGTAAATACTTTAGATGAAATTTTAACAAAGTATGGAAACGAAGTCTCTGGCATTATTATAGGACCTTACGATATGGCAGTTTCTTTGGGCTGTGGTTTAAATATTGAAGCGGACGAGGTAATGGAGAATATTAAAAGAACGATAAAGACATGCAGAAAACATAAAATGTCAATCGGAATATTTATGGATGACGAATCTAATGTAAAAAGCTGGAAAAATCTCGGAATAAATATCTTTTGGATAGGAACCGAGTTATCTTTATTATGTTCTGCACTTAGTAATGTTCACAATGCAGTTTTGGGACTTTAGTTAGAAAGAGGTAACAAAATGAAGTTACTTTTAACAGGAGCATATGCTTATTCGAAAGATCAAATTGCTATAATTAAAGAACTTGGTTATGATCTATTTTTTCATGATGATGTGCAACAGTTAATGGATTACTCCCTTGCTAAATCGATTGAGCTTGTGATCTGTAATGCATTTTTTAAATTTAATAGGCTTGAACGATTTGAGAGCCTTAAGTTTATTCAAGTCACAAGCGCTGGCCTAGATAGGTTACCATTAGAAGAAATACAAAAGCGTCAGGTTACCCTAGCAAATGCACGCGATGTTTATAGCATTCCAATTTCAGAATGGGTTATTTTAAAGGTGCTAGAAATTTACAAAAACACTCGTTTTTTTGAATTTAATCAGCATAAACATTTATGGGTTGAAAATGAAGATATTTTAGAACTTTACGGGAAGACATTGGGCATAATGGGCTATGGTAGCATTGGCAAAGAAGTAGCTAAAAGAGCCCAATCGTTTGGTGTGAAGATCATTTGCTTAGATAAAATTCATAGTAGCGATCCATTGGTTGAACAGTGGTACAAAATTGATCAATTAGATTCTTTTTTGGCGAAAAGCGATATAGTAGTTTTGGCTTTGCCGTTAACTAATGAAACAAAAAACCTTTTTGATAAAAGAAGAATTAATTTAATGAAAAGGGGTTCGGTATTGATTAATGTTTCGCGCGGTGGAATAATTGATGAAACAGCTCTATTAAAGCATTTAAAAGAGGGCAATTTACGTGGAGCTGCATTGGATGTATTCGAATCTGAGCCATTAGAATACAACAGTCCATTATGGGATGAGGAAAGATTATTAATTACCCCACACAATTCTTTTGTATCTGAAAGGGTTAAAGCAAGGATGTTCGATTTGATTATCAAAAACCTCCAGTTATTTAAAAAGGGGCTTAAACCAGTCAATAGCATTTTTTGAGTATTTAAGTAACTTTAGATCAGCTTGTGAGTAGGACAGCAAAACCTGAATTTTGAAATTAATTAGGAGTGCTTTTGGATATTTTAGTATTTCTAAATAACATACCAGTATCACCGAGCAAACATATTTCTGTTATTGGATCAACAAGAGTACGTAAATGACCAAATGACGTGAATGAATATGGATGATATCTATATTAATAGCTTAGCATTTTATATAATATAGGGTACCCCTGATTTCATAAAGGTATTAAAAAATAACTTTCAGGGGATTTAATAAGTTTCGGGATTAAATGACAGATTGTGTTAGTATATATTTTATAGAACGCTGTGACAGTTACTAGTTCTAAGCAATGCAATTAACACTGGTTATTTTCTATGATTTTTATGGTAAGACATCTGTCTCTTTCAATGCAAAGAAACTGGGGAGGTATGGCTTTTGCGTATATTTATATCTGCTGATATTGAAGGGTGCGCTGGGTTTACTTGCATAGAAGAGGGAAAACAAGGCCACCCTGAATACGAATATTTTCGCCAACAGATGACACGCGAGTGTGCAGCTGCATGTCGTGGGTCATTTGCCTGTAGAGCAGAGATGGTTTTAGTACGCGACGCGCATGGCAATGGACGCAACATTTATCCTGATCAATTGCCAAAACCTACATGCATTACACGTGGCCATACGGGATCCATGTATGCGATGATGAGCGGCATAGAGAACGAATCTTTTGATGTCGCTTTGATGATAGGTTCTCATAGCGGTGTAGGTACCGATGGGAGCCCCGTCGCCCATACCTTCAATCGTTTAACCGATAAAATTTTTCTCAACGGAGAGGTATTAAGTGAATTTGTGTTCAATGCATACTCTAGCGCGGATCTAGGGGTTCCAGTTGCATTTATTAGTGGCGATAGTGAAGTTTGCAAGCAGGCGCAAAGGCTAATTCCCCAGATTACCACTGTGGAAACAATGCGTGCATTTGGCTCAGCTTCCACATCCATCCATCCGGATCTGGCCGTGGATTTCATTGAAGAAGAAGTGGTCCGGGTTTTGTCAGGTGATTATAAGGCCTGTATGCCAAAGATGCCAGACAGGTTCGTGTTAGATATGAGCTTTGTCCGCCCAGCAGATGCTTTTTTCAATAGTGTTTATCCTGGTATGGTACAGCTTGACACCAAGACGCTACGCTATACGACGGGGCAGTGGCGCGAAGTTCTTTGCATGGTGCATTTTGTTTTGGATAAGTGAGCAGGGTTGGAGTTTTTGTCTTATGCTCCAACCAATTGTTAATGGTCCGAATATTAAGAAGTTGCTTGTCGACGTTGTTATGAATGCTGAAAAATGTAAATTTCTAGCATAATAATATTCTTCATATGACTCGGCTTGGCTTGCTAAAACAGTACAAGATTTCCATGGTTCAAATTTTCAAACATTAGGACAAACTGAATTAAACAATTGTTCCCTTTGAATGCCTAAAGTTGAGAATGAGTTTAATACGTGATTCTTACAATTGCTAGTGGGGATCTGAACATAGCTTGAACTAGTGGATTTGCAAATAGATTTTTTAGCTGTCTATTAATCAAGGAGTGATTTATGTATTGGTAGTCTAGGATTTGTAGTTTTAGTTAAAATGGAGGCAATACGATGAAGAAAAGATATGCAATTGTAGGCTTAGGTTATCGTGGAACCTATATGTTTTTAGAGCCCATGCATAAAAAATATCAAGAAGTAGCACAGCTAGTTGCTCTTTGCGACAGCAATAGAGGTAGAGCTGCTTTGGCAAGAGAGCGGACAGGGTTGGATTTACCAATTTATACAGATTACCAACAGATGTTAGCAGAAGTAGACTGTGATACTGTAATTGTCAGCACTCCAGACTTTACGCATCACAAAGTGATTTTAGCTTCGCTCCGCTCCGGCAAAGATGTGATCTGTGAAAAACCCATGACTATTTTTGATGATAAGTGCCGAGAGATTTTGGCTGCAGAAAAGGAGACAGGAAAGAAAGTGACAGTTACCTTTAACTGTCGTTTTCACCCTTATATGACTAAGATTAAGGAGTTAGTAGCAAAGGTTGGCAAGACTTACTCAGTAGAGCTAGATTGGTATTTGGATACCGTCCATGGTGCGGATTATTTTCGACGTTGGCATTCAGAAATCGAAAAATCTGGAGGGCTCCTACTCCACAAATCCACGCACCACTTTGATCTGGTTAACTGGTTTATTGCAAAAGAGCCTACAAAGGTATATGCCACTGGGAAGCTAAATTACTATGGCAAAGAAAGACGCAAGCATGGCGTGCGTTGTTTGGATTGTGGAGAAAAAGAGAAGTGTCCCTTTTATTTAGATCTTAAATTAGATCATGAGCTTAAGGAGATATATTTGGATCATGAAAACCTAGATGGCTATTTGCGTGATCGCTGCATTTATGATCAAAAAATAAACATTTATGATACCATGAGTGCAATTGTGGAGTATGATAGAGGAGCCGTCTTGACATATACACTGGATGCTTGTGCACCCTTTGAAGGCTGGCATCTTGCGATCAATGGATCACTGGGAAGACTTGAGTGCAGAATGCCCTCGAAGTTCTATCCTAAGGAGATTTATGATTTAGGAGCGAGAGAGAAGAGTGGAAGGAGAATAGATCCCCTCCTGGCAGCCATGGGGGATTTGAAACCGCAAACTGAAGGGCAGATTTCCTTCTACCCGATATTTGGCGGAGTAAAGACTTTTAGAGTACCATACTTTACCGGTTCCCATGGGGGCAGTGATGAACTACTACGCCATAATCTTTTTCATGGTGTGAGGGAAGATCCTCTAGGGCAGATGGCAGATAGTTGGGCCGGGGCGATGTCGCTACTTATCGGGGTAGCAGCAAATAAATCAATTGAAACGGGAAAGCCAATTTCGATTGCAACATTACTGAAAAAGGACTAATGTTTCAACTGACTTATAAAAGTGACATATCAAAGAAACTATAAGCGTTACTACACATATGATATTCTGGGTAATCAAATCAAAAACGGAAGACGGTTGATGAATGTCTTCCGTTTTTTTTCTCACTCTCAAAATGTAACAAAGCGTTGACAGATATGGGTTAACGCGAAAACAAAAATAGTTAATCTCAGAGATTTATAAAAGTTTTCGCTGAAAAACTTGTTTTTGTACTTGACATTTTTTTGCTAACGCGGTAACATATAGTCAAGGATAATGTAAAAATATCATAACGAAGGTATGAAGAAATGATCACCAAAAAAGAAATAGCTGAAAAACTAGGCGTTTCGCGGACTACCGTCTCGCTCGTGCTAAATCGCAAACCGGGTACCAGAATTTCTGAGGAAACCGCGCAAAAGGTACTCGAGATGGCCCGCAAAATGGGTTATAAAGAGCAAAATGATATGGAGATCCAAGATCTGATTTGCTATATCTTATGCAATAGACGTCTGGATCAACTTAGTTACTTTGAAAGCCTTCGCGCTTTTGAAGCTGTCGCATTTGAAGCAAATATGAGAACTGTTTTTACGACAGTAGATCACACTATGGACGATTATAACAAGGTTATGAACTTGCTAAAATCCCCAGGTGTCAAAGGAGCAGTAGTTGCTGGTGATTTTGATCGGAGTATAATTGAATATATAAAGAGCTTAAATGTTCCGTTTGTAGCTAATGGAGTAGTTGATATTGAAGGCATAAATCTTGTTTTCCCAGATCACCGTCTTGCAGGATTTGAAGCGACGGAGTATTTACTAGAACAAGGACATAAGAGAATAGCTTTTTTCACTGGCGAACTGCACAAACTAACACATAGTAAGCTTTTAGACGGTTATCGGAAGGCGCTTGAAAAACATAATATCCCATATGACACTTCACTAGTTCAAATAAGTGGTTTAGAACGTGGAGATGAATTAGTAAGACGAATAGAGGGGTTGGGGATAGATTATACTGCTATTTTTGCTGCGAATGAGCAGATGGGTATTGATGCTTTGACGGAATTGAAATCAAAAGGAATAGATATCCCAGAAGGAAAAAGTATAATTGCTGTTGGTGGCAGCTCTTTTGGAATTCAATGTAGACCAAAGTTATCTGTAATGGGTATTGATGATAAAGTTATGGCTAAAGCTATTTTAGAATTGTTGGGAAAAAATATTAGTGATTTAAGTTTCGAACCCCGAAAAACTCTGATTAGAAATAATATCGTAGAAAGAGAATCTACAGCACCTTGTATTAACAGGCCTAGTTAAAATATATTGAAGGAGGACTTTTTATGAGGATCCCAAGCGTAGAGTGCTGTTTTTACCGGT
>CALCRD010000269.1 GCA_937894355.1 uncultured Bacillus sp. | reverse complement strand
GGCTTGTGGATTGCCGGTTGTTGCCAGTGAAAATCGGGGGCATAGGGAGTTAGTAGAAGTGGGTATTAATGGTTTTATTGTTCACCCAATAAATCCGACGAATTTTTCAGAGAAATTGCTAGAACTATATAAGTCACAAGATCTCTATTTAAGTATGGGATTACAAAGTGAAAAAAGAATGCGGCGCTTTTCTTTAGACAAAGTAAGATTGGAATTAGCAGAAATCTACTTTAGCTATATGTCGGAGGATCAAGATGATAAAAGGAATACCGAAAGTAAGTATAATCGTTCCTATATATAATATCGAGCGGTATCTAAGTAGATGTTTAGAAAGTTTGTTAACCCAGACCTTAACCGAGATTGAAATAATCGTAATAAATGATGGTTCAACCGATTTAAGTCTCGATATCCTTGAAAAATATTCTGAACAGGATGAACGAATAAAAATCATTAATAAAACAAATGGCGGGGTTTCCTCAGCTCGTAATGCCGGTATAACCGCTGCGAGAGGAGAGTATATAGGGTTTGTTGATCCAGATGACTGGGTGGCTGTAGATATGTATAGATCAATGTTTAACATTGCCAATGAGGAAAAGGCTGATATCGTGATGTGTACCTATCTTCGAGAATTTGGAAGTCATTCAAAAGCGAAGAATTTTAATCTACCTGAAAAAGTCATTTACAATAATGAAGAAATAAAGACAACAATTATGAGACGTTTAATTGGTCCGTTAGAAAATGAAATGGCTAACCCAGAATTACTTGATGCCTGGGGAACTGTTTGGTCCAAACTATATCGAACTGATTTACTAAGGAAAAATGATTTGCGATTTATCGATTTACAAGAGATTGGCACAAATGAAGATTCATTATTTAATATTGAAGCCAGTTATTATGCCAATAGATTTGCATTTATTAACAAGCCTTTTTATCATTATTGGCGTGAGAATAGTAATTCTTTGACTTCAAACTATAAACCTAATTTAATGAGTCAATGGTTTAACCTCTATAATAGAATAACAACCTTTTTAGAGGAAAAAAAATTGCCAACAGAATATAAATTAGCTTTAAATAATCGCATTTGCCTTAATACCATGGGACTAGGTTTAAATACAATCAGTTTAGATAATAAAGCAAATGCTTTTATGAAAGCCAAAAAAATAGATACAATCCTTAAAAATGAAAAGATACGTAAAAGTTTCATTCAATTCGATTTAGAACACTTTCCAATTATTTGGAAGGTGTTCTTTGGCTTTGCCAAGTATCGCTTTTCTATCGGTTTTTATTTTTTACTGATTGCACTGGAATGGATGAGAAAAACAGTTAAATAGGGGGTAGACATGTATCCGATTCGAATTCTTCAAGTCGTGACGATTATGAATCGTGGTGGACTTGAGACTATGTTAATGAATTATTATCGGAAGATGAACCGAAAGAAAATTCAGTTTGACTTTATGGTGCATCGTGATGAGGAAGGTCATTATGATAAAGAAATACTAGAACTTGGCGGAAAAATTTATAAGATGCCGCAAATTAGGCCAGGGAATTATCGTTTGTATTTTGGAAAACTTGATAAATTTTTTGCTAACCATTCAGAATATAAGGTTGTTCATTCACATATTAACGAGAATAGTAGTTTCGTACTAAGGGCAGCTAAAAAAGCAGGAATTCCAGAGAGAATTGCTCATAGTCACTTAAGTGATTTACAGATTGATTATAAATTGCCGTTTAGACTCTACGCTAGGTATTATTTAAAAAATAATTCGAGCCGTTTTTTTGCATGTTCAAAAAATGCAGGTCAATGGCTTTTTGGTACTAAAATAGCTAATTCAAAAGACATGTTGGTCCTTAATAATGCAGTAAATACCGAAGAATTTATTTCTACAGATAAGGTGAGAAATAAAACTAAGGAAGAGCTTGGTTTGCAAAATAAACTGGTGATCGGACATGTTGGCCGATTTAATAAGCAGAAAAATCATAGTTTCCTCATTGATATTTTTAAATCAGTCCATGACAAAAATAAAAATGCTGTTTTAGTCCTGGTAGGAGATGGAGATTTACGAAAAATAATTGAAAAAAAAGTGAGTAATTTAGGACTAACTTCTAGTGTGAAATTCTTAGGTATTAGAAGTGATATACCAAAATTAATGCAAGCGATGGATATTTTTCTTTTTCCTTCTCTATTTGAGGGATTGCCAGTTGTATTAGTAGAGGCGCAAGCTGCCGGCCTAAAATGTATTGTTTCAAATACGATTACTCGTGAAAGTGATATCACTGGTCGTATTGACTTTTTAAGTTTGAAACAGAGTGCTAAAGAATGGGCTGACCAAATATTTTTATCCAAATTTGAGCGTGAGGATACAAAGGAAAAAATACGCGAGTCAGGATATGATTCCATTACCAATGCAAAGTGGCTGTCAGAATATTATTCGAATTATTACGAGTTTGCTTCGAATTGAATTTAAAACTGGAGGTGAAGGATGTGACCCCAACCTTAACCGTATTTACCCCAACTTATAACCGTGCTTATACTTTACATTTGTGCTATGAAAGCATGAAAAGACAATCAAATAAGGATTTTATTTGGCTAATTATTGATGATGGATCGACAGATGATACAAGTTCATTAGTTCAAAAGTGGATGAAAGAAAATATGATTCCCATCCAATATCATTATCAAGAAAACCAAGGAATGCATGGTGCCCATAATACTGCCTATGAATTAATCGAAACTGAACTCAATGTTTGTATAGATTCAGATGATTATATGCCGGACAATGCTGTTGATAGGATTGTTTCGTTTTGGCTGAAACATGGAAGTGACCAATATGCAGGAATTGTAGGATTAGATGCAAAGCAAAATGGAGAAATAATCGGTTCTAAAATACCAGAGCATATAAAGGAAACAACCCTAACCGATTTGTATGCAATTTATAAGGTTAAGGGTGATAAAAAACTAGTTTATAGAACAGACCTGGCCAAAATGGTCCCTTCTTATCCTGTATTTCCAGGGGAAAAATACTGTCCCTTAAGCTATAAATACATTTTAATTGACCAAGAATTCCCGTTACTGGTTATGAATGAGGTACTTTGTCATGTTGAATATTTAGATGATGGTTCAAGTATGAATATCGTTAAGCAATATAAGAAAAACCCACAAGGCTTTGCGTTCTTTAGAAAAGTTGCCATGAAATTTGCTCCGACTTTGAAGGATAGATTCCGTGAATCCATCCACTATGTGTCTAGTAATATCATGATAAAAAATTACAGATTTCTTTTTGAATCACCTAAATTCCTGACAACATTCTTCTCTGTTCCATTTGGAATAGGATTGTACCTTTATATCCAGAACACCAAAAAGGCGACTGTGATGAAAAATAATTAAGTAGTTGAAAGAAAGGTAAAAACCATGACCATTATGTGGCTGAATCTTTCAGTAGTTTATTTCTTTTCCCTTTTATCAAGATACTTTTCGAATCGAAATTTAGATGATTATAGGACCATTCAACCTAATAAACTATTAGCATTTTTGGTAATAGCCAGTCTAGTCATTGTTTCTGGACTGCGAAAAAATATTGGGGACACTTATTTTTATATGCATTCCTACAAAGTAAAGAATATTACATGGGATGACATTGATTTTACTGGAGATTTTGGATTTAACATTTTACAAATGTATTTACAAAAAATATCAGCTGACCCACAAATATTAATTTTTACAACGGCACTGATCACCAATATATTAATTATTTCCGTCCTATTTAAATATTCAAGGATGTTTGAAATAGCAGTGTTTGTTTATATTACTTCTGGAATGTTCACTACCTCAATGAATGGAGTCCGCCAGTATTTAGCGGCAGCAATTGTGTTTATGGCAATCAAATATATATTAAATGGAAATTTTCTTAAATATGCATTGATCATCTTAATCGCATCGAGTATTCACCAATCTGCATTAGTCATGTTGCTAATTTACCCTTTAGTAAGAAGAAAGGCGTGGACAAAGGTTACATTTTCGTTATTAGGATTGTCAGTTCTAATTGTAGTTGGATTTAATTTTTTTTCGGAGTTCTTATTTTCAGCCTTGGACGGCACTCAATATGGGCATTATCGTGATTTTGATGAAGGAGGGGCTAGTAAAATACGAATCATTGTAAACGCTGCTCCTGTTTTTATTGCATTCTTGGGTAGAAATAAATTAAGAGAACTATGGCCGAAAAGTGACATTGTTGTAAATTTGGCGATAATAAGCATTGTTTTTATGATTATTTCTTCGCAAAATTGGATTTTCGCTAGGTTTAATATCTATTTCGGCTTATATAACGTAATTTTAATTTCTTGGATAGTAACACTATTCAAAGAAAAAAATCAAAGGTTAGTTTATTACGGGATATTGATTTCTTATTTGATTTACTTTTATTTTGAACAGGTAATTTCCTTAAATATTATTTATATAAGTGACTACTTAAGAATATAAGTGTTGGTCTTTTTTATCCGAAAAATTTCATCGGGTTGAAAAAACAGGATGGAATATCAATTAGAGTTAAAAAACTACCATAAAATATATTTTTGGAGTTGCATAAAATGAAACGAATTTTAGATGTCATTTGCGCATTGCTATTGATCATGGTATTTTCCCCGGTGATTGTTTGTGTAGCGCTTTTAGTAAAACTGAAACTCGGGAGTCCAATTATTTTTAAACAACAACGTCCTGGGTTAAATGGTGTTCCCTTTAATTTTTATAAATTTCGTACGATGACAAATCAACGGGATAGCGGTGGGAAGTTAGTGGCAGACCATTTAAGACTAACGCCCTTTGGTACTTTTTTAAGAAAATATAGTTTAGATGAATTGCCTCAACTCTTTAATGTGATAAATGGAGATATAAGTTTAGTAGGACCAAGACCATTGTTAATGGAGTATTTACCGTTATATTCTACTGAACAAGCAAAAAGGCATCTTGTCAGACCGGGTATAACCGGTTGGGCACAGGTTAATGGAAGAAACGCTATCACATGGGAACAAAAATTCGAATTAGATGTTTGGTATGTCAATCATCATTCCTTGTTATTAGATTTTAAAATACTGATGTTAACAGTCTATAAAGTAATAAAATCTGATGGAATAAATCAGGCTGGGAGTGCAACAGTTGAAAGCTTTAAGGGTTCAAACATGTAAAGGGGGCGGGAGATGAGTATTGTAATTATCGGTCAGGGTGGTCATAGTAAGGTGATTGCCGATTTAATTCATTTTAATGGAGATCATAGCATAATCGGCTATTTTGATGACAAGTATGAAGACTTTATGATAGAGGACAACATTTTCTATGGACCAGTGACAACCTCGATTGAACTATTGAACTTTTTTGATGAAATTAAATTCGTCATTGCCATTGGTGATAACAAATTAAGGCAAAAAATAGTTCAAAAATTGGGTCTTTCCAATGATCATTACATTAGTTTAATCCACAACACTGCTATCGTAAGTCCAAGTGTAAGAGTTGGACATGGAACAGTCATTATGGCGAACACTGTTATTCAAGCTGATACAGAAATCGGTCATCACTCTATTATTAATACCAAGTCGGTTATTGAACATGATAATCAAATTGGCGATTTTGTTCACGTTTGTCCCAATGCTACTCTAACAGGAACTGTTCAGCTAGAGAATGGAGTCCAAGTTGGTGCAGGAGCAACTGTTATTCCCAATATTGCAATTGGCGAATGGGCGATTATTGGGGCAGGGGCATCGGTAATAAATAATATTCCCGCAAATTCTACCGCAGTGGGTATTCCGGCAAAGGTGAATTCAAAAATGTTAGAGGGGGAGTATAAATGATCACTCTAAATTCAAAAAAAAGAATATTCCTCTCTTCACCACATATGAGTGGAAATGAACAGAAATATGTAAGAGGGGCGTTTGAGACAAATTGGATTGCACCATTAGGTCCTAATGTAGATGCTTTTGAAAAGGAATTAGCCCAATATGTAGGAGTCAATGAAGCTGTTGCAGTCAATTCAGGAACTGCAGCGATTCACTTGGCTCTTTCTTTATTAGAAATAAAAAAAGGTGATACAGTATTTTGTTCAAGTTTAACTTTCATTGCAAGTGCAAATCCCATTTTATATCAAGGTGCAGAACCTGTATTTATTGATTCAGAGCCTGAAACTTGGAATATGTCACCTAGTGCTTTGGAGCGGGCATTACAGGATGCAAATATTGAAGGGAAATTGCCTAAAGCGGTTATTGTTGTCAATTTATACGGGCAAAGTTCAAAAATGGATGAAATCATCAAGATATGCAATCAATATGATGTTCCAATTATTGAGGATGCAGCTGAATCACTAGGTGCTACTTATAAAGGAGTAGCAAGTGGGACATTTGGGAAATTTGGGATTTATTCTTTTAATGGAAATAAAATCATCACGACTTCAGCTGGAGGAATGCTGGTATCAGATGATGTAGAGTTGATGAAAAAAGCACGATTTTTAGCAACTCAGGCAAAGGACCCTGCTCGTCATTATCAACACAGTACGATGGGGTTTAATTATCGAATGAGTAATATTTTAGCGGGAATAGGCAGAGGGCAATTAGAGGTACTGAAAGATCGAGTGAAAGCCAGAAGACAAGTATTTGAATATTACTCACAAGAATTAGCCCATTTACCGGGAATTAACTTTATGCCTGAGCTAGAAAACACTCAATCGAATCGCTGGTTAACAGCTTTCACAATCGATGAAAAAGCAACTGGTTTTTCAATAAATCCCTTATTAGAATCCCTGTTAGCAGAAAATATTGAAGCGCGCCCAGTATGGAAGCCACTGCATATGCAACCACTATTTACCGGGGCACGATACTATCCCCACAGTGAGATGCAAAATATATCAGAGGATCTATTTCTGTCTGGCATATGTCTACCTTCTGGTTCGAATTTATTAGAAGAAGATTTACAAAGAGTAATTGGATGCATCAAAAGTGTTTTTAGCAAAAATCAGAAGACCTATAAGATTTCCTAATATCAAGATTTAAGGATAAAAGAGGTATACAAATGATTGGAAAAAACATTCTCAGGATTCGAAAAGGAAGAGCATTATCGCTTACTGAACTCGCAGAACGGGCTAATATTGCCAAGTCATATTTGAGCAATATCGAACGGAACCAAAATAATAATCCATCGATTCATGTATTGAATAAAATTGCAGCAGTGTTAGATGTGGATTTGAAAATATTATTAGGCACCGAATCTTCTAACCAGGTAATAAATCAGGTTCTTGAGCAAGAGTGGGTGGATTTTGTTGTTGAATTAAAAGAATCTGGTATTGAAAAGGATCAGATTCAAGAATATAGAAAAATAATAGAATTTATTAAGTGGAAAAATGAAAGTAAAAAGGGGATGAATCAATGAGTACGATTCAAAAAATCCCAAAAGTGATTCATTATTGTTGGTTTGGGGGTCAAGAAAAACCGAGCATCGTGAAAAAATGTATGGCAAGTTGGGAAAGGTATCTTCCTGATTACCAAATAGTTGAATGGAAGGAAGATAACATTAATCTTGAGATTAACCAATACGTAAAAGAGGCTTACCAAGCGGGTAAATTTGCGTTTGTTAGTGACTATGTAAGAGTACATGCATTATATCATTATGGCGGAATTTATTTAGATACTGATGTAGAGATATTTAAAAGTTTAGATCCGTTTTTACAGCATGATTCTTTTTGGGGATTCGAACAAGAAAACTTTATTGCTACTAGTACAATTGGTGCGGCAAAGGGAAATAAGCTAATCAAATTATTCTTAGATTCATATGAAGATATTCACTTTGTAAATCAAGATGGAAGCTTCAATGAATTTACCAATGTTGCGAAGATTACAGAAATCCTAAGCAACAAAGGTTTAGTCCTTAATGGTGAACTCCAAGAAATGAACGGGATGGCTACCTTTTACCCGCAAACTTATTTTTCTCCCTATGATTATATTAATTGCCGAAAGTTTATTACAGAAGACACATACGCCATGCATTTATTTCATAAAAGCTGGCTTCCAGTAACAGCAAGAATTAAAGGTAACATGAAATCGCTGGCATCAAAAATCATTGGTGGAGAGAATATTGCGAAACTGAGGAAAATAGCGACAAAAGCATAGGTGGTTATTATGAAGAAAAAGATCTTAATTGCTTCGTTTGATATGGAAGTTGGGGGAGTAGAAAGAAGTTTAATTAGTATGTTAAATAACTTTGACTATGAAAATTATGAAGTTGATTTGATGCTATATAGGCATCAAGGTGATTTTATGAATTTACTTCCAGAAAAGCCTAATTTATTAGCAGAAATACCAGAATATACCACATTTAGGAAATCGATTACTGAAACTTTTAAGGAAGGCCATATAGGAATTGGACTATCAAGAATACTATCTAAGTTGGATGTAGCAATCTACTCGAAAATAAATAGAATTTTTGAGCCTGGTTATTATCAAATGCAAAAAATGTGGAAAAATGCTTTACCATATTTGCCTAACTTAGAAGATGAATATGATTATGCGATAAGTTATTTGTGGCCGCATTATTTTGTTGCTGAAAAGGTGAAAGCAAAGAAAAAGATTGCTTGGATTCATACGGATTTTTCAGTAGTGAATACAGATATTAACTCGGATTTAAAGATATGGAAACAATTCAATCATATAATTGCAGTGTCAGAAGCATGTAAAGAGTCGTTTCTAAGTAAATATAGTGAGTTAAGGGATAAGCTGCTTGTAATAGAAAATATAACGTCACCGGATTTTTTAAAAACAATGGCAAAAGAAAATATTAATCATTCTATGACTGAAAATAATGGTTTTAAAATTATTACAGTAGCTAGGCTATCCCATGCTAAGGGGATTGATAACGCTGTTAGGGCATTGAAAATACTTAAAGAAAAAGGGTATGAGGATATCTTTTGGTATGTGATTGGATATGGCGGAGATGAATCGATTATTAATAATTTAATTAAAACTAATAATCTTGGGAAAGATTTTATCCTGCTTGGGAAGCAAATTAATCCTTATCCTTATATAACAGAAGCAGATATTTACGTACAACCTTCTAGATATGAAGGGAAGGCAGTAACTGTGACTGAAGCAAAGATATTGGGAAAACCAATCTTAATAACAAATTATTCAACAGCCAATAGTCAAGTTGATAATGGATTTGATGGCGTCATTTGTGATTTAAGTGTTGATGGTTTAGTGCAAGGAATTGAAAAGTTGTATTCAAATCCTGAATTAAGAAATACATTGATTAAAAATATTAAAGATCAAGACTATCAAAATGATGAAGAACTTATTAAATTATATAAACTTATTGGATAAAGGGGATGACTCATTTGGAAATAAAAATAAGTGTAGTAATCCCAGTTTACAATGCAGAAGAATATATTATCGAATGTATAGAATCCCTTTTAGGGCAGACGCTTAAAGAGTGTGAATTCATTTTTGTCAATGATGGTTCCAATGACGATAGTCAGCAAATTATTGAAAGATATAAACTACTTGATTCAAGGATAAAATTAATTAATCAAGAAAATCAAGGAGTAAGCTGTGCCAGAAATAATGGTTTAAAAATTGCTTTGGGAGAATATATTGGGTTTGTTGATGCTGATGATTTTATTGAGGAGGAAATGTATAAGGTCTTATACGATTCAATAAAATCTGATAATAGTGATTCGGTTATTTCTAATATAAGTAGGGAGGAACGGGGAGAAGAGTATATTACTCGTTATCCATTTCCAGTTGGGGTTGTTCAAAAAAGGGAGTTTATCGAACAGGAAATTTTACCTTATTTACTTAAAGCAGATAATTTAAATCCAACAGTTAATAAACTTTATAAAAGACAAGTAATGGTTGAAAATCAAATTAAATTTCCAGAAGGAATTGAATTAGGAGAAGATGGAATGTTTAACATTCGCTTCTTTAGTGTGGCAGAAACAATAAAGTATATTGATTTCACCGGATATCACTACCGTGAAGTAACAGGAAGTGCGACAAGAGACCTTGTTAATAAAGATTATTTTAAACGAGCAATCGATGTTTACAATATGAAGTTACCACATCTTATAGAGGGCATAATAGCTCCAGAAAGAATTCAAATATTGAAATCAATTAAACTGATTAATTCTGTTATGGCCTATATTCATGTGTATTTTATGCCAACAAAAGAGATTAGTTTTTTTTTCCGATATAAATATATAGAGAAAATGATTTTTAATAAATATGTTGGAGCGGCCCTTGACGTATTTTATCGAGAAAGCTATCAGCAATTGGGTAGATATGAAAGATTAATTTTACAAATGATGAAGCAAAGAACCTTATTTGGTTTGTATGTTACGACTGCATATAGCCGGTATCGGAATAAATAATCTATGGAGGTGAGATCGTATGAAAATCATGATGTTTGCCCATGGGGGAAGCCTCAACAGGGGTTGCGAAGCAATCGTTCGTTCATCCACACAATTAATAAAGCAAAAAATTAATAAATCGCGGGTGTATTTAGTCTCAAGTAGACCAGAGACCGATAGAATAATCCCCGCCTTAGATAGAATTTATGATGGGTCGGATTCACAAATAAAAAAGCATTCTTTTTCCTGGTTTTTATCTTCCTTTAAGGTAAAGTTTTTTGGGGATGAGTCTTTTGCATATGGGAAAATTCATCACAATATTATCCGCCACATCAAAGATGTTGATCTATGCTTATCAATAGGCGGAGATAATTATTGCTACGGGGAGCAGCCAGGATGGTATGAGGTCGATCGTAGGGTTAAGGCTAAAGGGAAAAAGCTAGTATTATGGGGTTGTTCCATCGGAAAAGAAGATATGTCTGAACAAAAGCTTCAGGATTTAAAACAATTTGATTTAATTCTTGCGCGAGAAACACTCACTTATCAAATGTTGAAAAGTGAAGGACTCAATAATGTTAAATTATGTGCGGATCCCGCATTTACATTGGAAAAGGAGGAATTGCCGCTACCACAAGGATGGCAGGAAGGTAATACAATCGGATTAAACTATAGTCCATTAGTTTTGCAGCGTAATGAGCAATCTTTAGTAGCAATCAGAGAACTTATTAATCATATATTACAAACTACAAATATGACCATTGCTCTAACTCCACATGTAATAGACGAAGGAAATAATGATTTTGAAATTCTGAATATATTTTATAAAGAATATAAAGATACAGGAAGAGTCCTTATTTTACCAGATAATTTAAATGCCATTCAATATAAGGGCTATATTTCCAATATGAGGTTTTTTATTGGAGCTAGAACACATGCAACTATTGCAGCTTATTCTAGCTGTGTCCCAACAATGGTATTAGGTTATAGTGTTAAGTCAAAAGGGATATCAAGAGACCTTTTTGGAGAAGAAAAATTAGTGCTAAACGTAGCAGAAATTTCTAATAGCAAATCTCTAATTACTAATTTTGAGCAAATGCTCAATGAAGAAGATGAAATAAGAAAAACACTTGAAATTTCTATTCCAAATATAAAAATGATGTCATATAAAGCAGCGGAATATTTAAATGAGTTATTAACCTAAATTAGAGGGATTTTATGAAAAAATTATTATTTGTTATACCCAGCCTGTCAGCAGGCGGTGGAGAAAAGAGTTTAGTAAACCTCCTATCTCAAATAAATTATCAAGCTATTAATGTAGATTTATTTTTATTTAATAAAACAGGTGTTTTTGTAAACTCTATACCTAGGGAAGTAAATATAATAGAACCTGGGGACAACTATAAAACATTTGGATGTTCCCTTAAACCATCTGTTTTACAGTTTTTAAAAAATAACCATTATTATTTAGCATATTCTAGACTAATGTTTACGATTAAAAATCGATTAATAAGAAATACTTCTATGGCAGAACAATCAAGTTGGAAATATCAAAGGAATGCATTTAATACATTAGAAACCGAATATGATCTAGCAATAGGGTTTCTTGAAAAATCATCCATCTATTTTGTGGTAGATAAAGTTAAAGCTAAGAAAAAAGTAGGATGGATACATACAAATTATACAAATTCAGGTATGAACCCTCGATACGATCAAGCATATTTTGATAGATTAAATAATCTTGTTACCGTGTCTGAAGAATGTGCTTTATCTTTAGAGAAATGCTTTCCAAATCTTAAGAACAAAATACGGGTCATCTTGAATATAGTTTCACCACCCATAATAGAAAAATTGTCAGAAGAGATCATTAATGAAAATTGCTCTATTGATAAAAAAGATATCCACATTGTGACAATTGCTAGATTAAGTCATGAAAAAGGGATAGATATGGCGATTAATGCATGTGAGATATTGGTCAACAAAGGTTACAACATCATATGGTCTGTTTTAGGTGAAGGAAATGAAAGGGGTAGATTAGAGACTTTAATTAACCGAAAAAATTTGGATAATAGTTTCAAGTTGCTTGGGATTAAGGGAAATCCTTATCCGTACTTAAGAAAAGCAGACATTTACGTACAACCATCACGTTATGAAGGTAAATCAATAGCGATTGATGAAGCAAAAATATTGCGTAAGCCAATCGTAGTTTCAAATTATCCATCAGCAAAAGATCAAATAAAAAACGGTATTAATGGGATGATTGTTGAAATGAATGAAGATTCATTATCTAAAGGAATTGAAGAACTAATAAAAAATGAAAATCTTAAAGCCAATTTTATTAGTAATCTTTCTAATGAGCCATTAGGGACAGAGGAAGAAATCAGAAAGCTATATGAAATATTTAGTGGGTGAGGATAATATGAAAAAAGAGCTGCTTTTTGTGATGAATAATTTAAACTGTGGGGGTGCCGAAAAGGCATTAACTTCTTTGTTAGAAACGATTGATTATTCAAGCTATAACGTGGATTTATTTTTATTTAAGCATGAGGGGTTATTCTTAAGGAATATACCAGAACAAGTCAACATATTAGAAGAGCAATTTGAATATAGTTTTTTTGATATGCCAATTAAAACAGCGATCAAAGGGTGCTGTGAAAAGGGCAGATTTGATATTGCTATTTC
Organism: uncultured Bacillus sp.; assembly: GCA_937894355.1. Taxonomy (GTDB): domain Bacteria; phylum Bacillota; class Bacilli; order Bacillales; family Cytobacillaceae; genus Bacillus_BU. Next base: position 2,368 of record CALCRD010000269.1, on the reverse strand, counting down.
AAGACTTCGTGCAGGTTATATTTTTAAAACGGAACAAAACAAAGCAAGATGTGAACAGAGGGTATGGAAACATATTTCAAAATCATTACCAGCGATTAAAAAGAAGTATGATGTAGCGATTGGATTTCTTGAAAAGAATCCAATTTATTTTTGTGTAGAAAAGGTTAAGGCCACAAAGAAGATAGGTTGGGTTCATATTGATTACGATAAACTAGGGATGGATCCTAACTTTGATAAGAAATTTTTTACCCAGCTGGATCACATAATTACTGTTTCAGAAGAGTGCGCAAATATTATTATTAATCGATTTCCAAATGACAAAAGCAAAGTAGAGGTTATTTACAATATCGTTTCACCCAGAATGATCAATCAAATGTCGAATCAAGAAAATATAGATGTTTTTAACAAAAATTCAGATGAAATAATTATCCTTTCCATTGGTAGATTACATTATCAAAAGGGTTTTGAGATGGCTATAGAGGCATGCAGAATTCTCTTGAACAGGGGATATAACATAAAATGGAACATCATAGGAGAAGGGGAAGAAAGAGAATATCTAACAAATCTTATTAAAGAAAAGGGTCTAGAAGGAAATTTTAATTTATTAGGGTTAAAATCAAATCCTTATCCATTCCTAAAACAGACAGATATTTATGCTCAAACTTCTTTATTCGAAGGGAAATCCATCGCAATTGATGAAGCGAAGATATTGAACAAACCAATTGTTGTAACCAATTTCAGTACAGCAAAAGATCAAATAACAGACGGAATTGATGGACTTATAGTTGAATTGAACCCTGTTAAAGTTGCTGACGGCATTGAAAAGTTAATCAAAGAGGAAGGTTTAAGAGGAAGATTTATAAATAATCTTTCGCAAATGAAATTGGGGACCGAGGATGAAATAAATAAGTTATATCAAGTTTTTAGCGGGTGATTTTGTGAAAAAAACTAGCAATGTATCATATGAAAATATGGGTAATGTTATATATCGTATTTCTGTTAATGAATTGAACAGTGTAAAACGCTAGTAACAAAGGGTATAGATTTTCCTGGTTTTACGAATTAATTAAAGGCGTATAGGAAGGACACAAACATGTTAATCCAAATTTTGAGCCTAATATTTTTAACCCTTGTTGTAATGATTGTATTAATAGATGTTATTCCTCTTTTTAAAGACTGGATAGGAAGAATCCATATCGGAAGGTACAACGATATGAAGATTTGGAATGAAAAAATCACAGAAAAAGGAATAAAGTGGATGAAAAATATTCCTAAAGTTAAGGTTACAGATAATACAAGATTAACTGTAATTGATATATTAAGAGGTAACCACACAAAAAGCGCTATTCAATCATGGCAAGAAGCTGCATTGTTATTAGGTATGGGAGAATATCTAAAGAACAATAATGATAAGAATGTAAAAAGTGGGATTTTGAGGTTTTTAAAATCAAAGTTTGATAATAATGGCCAATGGAAACATAAGTCTGAGCATGTAGATGTAGCAATTCTCTCTTATTCTATAATGAAATTGGATTTTATTGAAACTGACCGTTATAAGCAAGCGTTGGATTATACTTGGGAACTAATTCAAGAACATATAGGTACTGATGGAACAGTTCAATATCGAAAGTTTATGAAGAACTACCGATATGTTGATACGATAGGATTTATTTGTCCATTCTTAGTAGCTTATGGTACTAAATATCACAAAAACGAGTGCATAGAATTAGCATTAAAGCAGATTTCTAATTATGAAGAAAAAGGGATGCTTACTAATCAATATATTCCATTCCATGCATATAATATTGACGGGAATATCCCATTAGGACTGAATGGATGGGGAAGAGGTCTAGGTTGGTTTGCTATTGGACTTATTGACACTTGGAATGAGTTGCCAAAAGAAAATAAAAACAAATTAATATTAGAAAAATCTGTTAGAAGATTTGCACAGGTTATAATGTGTTTCCAACAGGATAATGGTAATTGGAATTGGAATGTAACGAGGGAAGAAAGCAGACCTGATTCTTCCACAACAGCCACACTGGGATGGTTTTTGTTAAATGCTGCAAAGATTAAAGATATTTCTAACGAATGTCTTTTATGTGTAGATAAAGCAACTAAATATCTTATTAAAGTTACCAGGAGAACTGGTGAAATTGATTTTTCACAGGGAGATACAAAAGATAGTGGTGTTTACTCAATGCATTTTAATATACTCCCTTTTACACAGGGATTTTCTATTAGGTTGGAAAATGTATTTCAAAATATAAAGGTTGTGGAAAAAATAATGATAAAAAAATTATCTTAAAGCTAGGAAGTAATTCCCCTTTTATAGGCTAGGGGATTTTTTTTATGGAATCTAACTGAA
>CALCRD010000268.1 GCA_937894355.1 uncultured Bacillus sp. | reverse complement strand
AAGAGGATAAAGCGCTTACAAAATACTAAGAAAAGTTGCTTGCAGAGTAGAGCTGATTATGAACAAGCTTCTAAGGGAGAGATTTGTATAATGTTGCGATGGGGTAAAGAACTTGGAAGACATGTACTCATGTTGGATTTTAGGCAAATTGACTAATGAATCTGAAAAGTTGGTTTTCAATAGAAATTTTAAAAAATATGACTCTTACAAAAATTATATTAATATATTTTTAATCATTAGTATATATTTTTTGGGGGTGAAATCGGTAGTAATTGTGTCATTTTTTACGGTGCCATCACAAGAGTGTATTAATCGCGGTAATGAGAAAATAAACGTCAGATGAATGGATGCTAGTGCCATTCACCTGACGTTGCTAATCGTAGGTATTGCTGATGTTTAGTGGTTATTATTCGTATGAAAAAAATCAAATTCATTTTAGCTACAGTTAATGGATTGCTGTTAATTTGATTGCTTAAAATGGCTTCTTAATTTCTCCTTTGCCCCCTTCCGCCAGGCTTTTACAGCAGAAGGAGAGACCTTTTCTTTCTCTGCTATTTCGGCAATGGAAAGGTCATGATTAAGTGTATATTGGACCCACTTGATTTGATTGGGCGTTAATTTAAAGGTCCTGCAAAGGGAAAGTATAGTGTCCATATCAGAATGTTGTTCGTCGGAAGGATCCTCAATAGATTCCCAAAATTCTTCTTGTGGATGAACAAATCGTTCTCCATGTATATTTTCTTTCGTCATGGCTGATAGGAATTTTCCCTTTATGCTGCTGTAGGCGTAGTTTGTGAAATTCCCCTTGTCCGGATTAAAGTTCTCCCATGCTTCCCAGAGACTAATGAGTCCCAGTTGTATGAACTCCTCTTTATTCTTATAAATGTGTAAATCCATCAAAATTTTGTGAATCATAGGTTCATATTGTGTTGCCAACTCCTCAAAGCTCTCCATTCGAAGTCCTTTCAGGAAAGCGCGCTAACCAATCATATTCCCGGGTACTTCTAGGATAAATGGAGCAAAACGATTCAGCGAATCATAAAATTTGAAATTCCAAGGCTAAAAAGCTCAAAAACAAGCAAAAAAAGACCAAAATACCTCCCAAAAGGGGATTTCGCTAATTAAACTGAAAATTCACCACTTTTGGGGAAGGGAAACTAAAAAAAGTCAGGCCCAAGCTCATAAGAGTTAGGATCTGACTTAATAATTAGAAAGTGAATAAGGATTGATTGTTAGCTGGTTATTTTCTAATTATGGCTTGGAATTCCATTGTTATCGGTAACTTTTTGTGGCTGGTAGTGTTTCCAATGAGAAGGGGGAAACTGAATCTACGTTTCCATGGACTTTCCAGTCAACTAGACATAATTCTAATTAAATCGTAGTGGAAAAATCTCCGGTTTCTTCTGCGATCGTCACCAAATACCATATTAAGCTGAACAAGTTGAGCAAGACTTTTTCTTATTGTTACGGGAGCTAAATCAGTAACTGATTCGATTTCGTGTACCGTTGCTACAGGATACATAAATAGGGATCTCCATACTTTCTGAGTTGAGGGCTGTTCAAGTTTGGAGGCCCCTTCATGATAAAGTTCTTCAGCTTTGTCTAATTTTCCATAATGTTGTTCGGCCATTCGAATTGCGGAATCAAGGAAAAATAGAATCCAACTTTTCCAATCGGGTTCCTTCCGTCCAATTGAACGAACACCATTTAATAAGGTGTAATACTTGAATTTTTCTCGCTCTAGCTCTTCACTTATAAAAAGGAACGGAGAATCAATTACTTTGGATTGAAGCAAGAATATTACAATGAGAATTCTCCCTAATCGCCCATTTCCATCTAAAAAAGGATGGATTGATTCAAATTGTCCATGAATAATTGCTGCCATTATAAGGGGATGCATGGGTTCTTCTTCTGGGATTTTGTAGGGATGTCCATTGATGTACCGTTCAAGATTCGTCATGTATTCTCCCATTAGCTGTGGTTCAGGTGGAATATAGGATGCATCCTTGATATCTTTTGTTGGCCCAATGAAATTTTGAATTTTTCGATACTCTCCAGCAGCACTCGTCGAACCCCGTGCATTTTCCATTAATACCTTGTGTATATCACGAATTAATCGTTCAGTTAAGGGGTAACCAATTTGAATGGTTTCAACACCAAGTTTTAAAGCCTTTTGATAATTCCGTACCTCTACTTTTTCCCAATCGTGTTGTTGATCAATATGATCTTCAAGCATTTCACTAAAGGTAACTTGTGTACCCTCTATGCGGGTGGATTGAACAGATTCTTGTAGGGTTAAAAGCTGAATAAATGAATCATTTACAAGCGAATATCTAAGTTTTTGTTTTAGTTTTTCTAATTTTGCTGTAGCTTCAACCACCTTTTTATAAAACGCAAGTTGTGTTTCAGCATCGAAGGGTAATGGAAGAAGGGGTAAGCTGTATGGATTTTTCATTTTTTCGCCCCCTGTGATATATATTCTTATTATATGTTTTCTATAATACTAAAAATTTAACCATTACGCTATTATTTGTTTTAAAAATATCATAAGCGAGTGGGGACGGCTCTTGTGATTGTTTTATCTAAAAGTAAGTGGTATTGTGATAATCCCCGAAAGATGAATGCAAGGGTTATGGTTGAGAAATACATTTTGGGAGTAGTTCTAGTTCATGTGATATTAAAGGTTTTGAAAAATGAACCTAAAAAGGTCAGGAGAACCGCCCCATGAACCAGAAAAGGAATCATCGGGCAGAAAATGATTAGAATTGTTGTTTGACGGAGCTGGGCCTGTTGGCTGGTTTTTTAAAAAAAGAGGAAGGAGGGGGAAAGATGGGAATTGAAAAGGGTAAGTTGTTGGACAAATTATTTATAGTTATAAAGCGAGTTGAGATCATTGCTAGAATGTCACCAAATTCTATAGAAGATGAGATTTACAAACAGTATATTAAAGCATACGATATTGTCAAAAATAATGGAAAGTTGGGGGAAATAAATATTGGTGGCTGGTCAAGACCCTATGCTGACTATTATGGGTATGAGGCACCTTTGCTGAAGGATATTAGTGAGGCAGAGGTATTACTGGATAAAATGAAAAGGCAATATGAACTAGAGAATGATGGGGAAAAATGAATATATAATATAGTTAAAGTCAAAGCCTTGACTGCTGGAATTATTAGTAAAGTGGAAAGGTGATGTGATAGTTTGAATATGATTGGATTGAAACAAAGGTTAATTGATGAAAAAGTCTCAACTTCGGAATATTCTCTTGAAGGTGGGTTACCTAATGAGGCCTACTGCTTAGCTCAAAACGAAGATAATTGGGAAGTTTATTATAGCGAAAGAGGAGTAAGAACATCGTTGGGGGTTTTTGACAACGAAGAGGAAGCATGTGATTATTTTTACAATCGGCTGGTCAGATCTGGACTACTGAATAATTCAGATAATTATTGACTTGAGGGTGGAGGGCATTTTACCGGAAGATTTTAGGTTTAAGTAGGGGGATGCTTTAATGGAAAAGCAAGGATGGGTTTCCGTTTGGTTAGGTAATATTAAAGAAGCGGACTCTTTAGGGGAGTATGTAGATTTTACATATAATGAGGATGGCGAGTTGGTTTCCTCTAAATTTTTTATTGATTTTAACATTGATATGGATGAAATAGATGAAGATACTATTGAAAAAGAAGTTTTTAAGACTAGTAGTAGTGATATTTCTACATTATTAGAGGGGTGTTCGTATGAGGAAATTATCATCCCAAAAATTAAGGAAAATATTAGCCTGAAAAAATCGTATAATGCCGTAATTTTAATATATAACTTTGAGTATAAAAATGAAATATCTACAATTGGCGCTTTTGATTTTATAGCTGCTATAAAATATGAGTAAGTACGCGGGGCCGGTTCATGTGATTGTTTTTGGGAGTAGGATCTTGCTGAGGGTGGGAGCTATAGGTGATTTTCTTCATAACTACCCGTTGATTGTTACGCAAAAACGTAAAAACAAGCTAGTTGGATTGATGATCCAGCTAGCTTGTTTAGTTTAGCGAATTTTGGTTTACCGGGAGTGAAACCAATCCTTGTTGTTCTGGAAGTTTCACTTCTTGTTGGTGATTGGCATTGGGATGCTGTTGTTGCTTAGGAAGCAGCAGAAACGTCCCTCTGTGTTTCTTCCGGTTCTTGTTCCGGTTCTGTTGGTGTTTCTTGGTCGCCTGGTCCTGGTGTTTCAGGAATATCGACTGGTACTTCTGGTTCTGGTTCTGGTTCTACAATTACTGGTGGGTCAACAACTGGTTTCTGTGGCTCTGGTTGTGATGGCTGATCCGGTGGCTGAGTTTGTTGGCCTGGTTTCTGTTCTTTTGGTTGCTTTTGTTTTGGTTTCTTTTCTGTAGGTTGTTGCGGTTCCTGTTTTTGTACTTGAACTTGCTGCTGTTGTGGTTGCTCTTGAACTTGCTCTTGCTCTTGCTCAGGCTCTAGCTGTTGTTGGTCAATGGTGTTTTGATTGGGCACAGGTCGGATGGTCATTTTGTTAAATAGTGTTCCGCCCGTTGTGTGGATGATGAAATCGAATTGTTGACCGTGATAGAGAACGGCTAGATTATCAAGGGCCGAAACCGGTTTGCCAGCATAATGAATGATTTGTTCTGGTGTAGACGGGTTGATTTTAATAGAAACCTTATCGACGATAGCTTCCTTGTTATAGGCTACTTCAAATGAATTGGAATCGAGCGTATTTGCCGCTTCTAGTTCCGCTTTTGTCTTGCCAAGAAAAGAAAGGGCAACGTTTAGTTTAGCTTGTGATACAAAATTACTCGCTGCTGAAATGAAAAGGTTCTCATCTATTTGTGGTTTATCATTGGCTGCCGCTGAGCTTTCTGATTCATCTTTTTTGCCAAGTCCGCTAATCATTGGAATTCCATCATTATTATAAAACTGGCGCCAAATTAATTCATCGGCTGGAGTTTTTTCCTTAATTCCATCGGCGAGGAGTTTACCTTTTTGATTATCAGAGATATTCTCTTTAGTCGAGCTTTTGCTTGTCTTATCAGAAGAATTATCGGTAGAGTGATTCAATGCAAAATAGGTACCAGCCGAACCAAGCGACAACACGGAAACAATCCCGATTACGAGCAGTGTTTTATTGTTTGATTTTTTCTTCGAAAATCTATTAGTGGTATTCATGGGTTCTCCTTAAGTAAATATATTACTATAGTTTTAGTGTAGTTTAATAGGTAAGGGAGTAAAATTAATCCAATTTTGTTAGAAAACAACCTCAATAGAATAATAACATAAATAGGCGAAATATTATAAAAAAAACTTGATAAAGTGGAAAATAATGTGAATGGGTGCGGGAGGAAAGGGTGGGGGGGTTCTTGTGCTTCTTTTGGGACAGGAGAACCGTCCGAGACTGGTGAAAAAGTCCAAATTTTATTAAAAGAAAAACGAGGCTCTAGAATCGCTTCTAAGCCACGATTCTTGCAGAGGGAGACATTTTTGTACCCCCTGATTATGTTGATTTTAATATTATTCCTACTTTTTCACTGATCTCGAACCGTCCATGTGATTCTTTCCTGTGATTCTTCACAACTTCCACATAAGTTCCTCATAAGAACTCCACATGAAGTTTGTATTATTAAATCAAGAAGAACACGTAGTTGTTGCATAGACATATCGGATCTTCGTAAATTAGTTAACAATGAGTTTAATATATCAGGGTCGGAAAACCCTGGGCCTCGAAAATCGAAAATAATGGGTTGTCGGTTTTCAAATGTGTTGAGCTAACGGTAGCTTTAATAGTAGTAATTTTTATGTCTCACCCTTAATGTTTCTTTAAAACCTCTCTATTTCTGAGCTGACCAAATGGTTGGCTTATTTTTTTGGTTTCGGGAATTTTTAAGGAAGAAGGGACGGCTCTGCTGCTTATTTGTAAGCGCAAAACCGTCCCTGTTTGGGCCTGTCCAAATTATTTGTTAGTCACAGTCATCTAATACTTTGAAGGCTTCTCTTATTTTTCTTGCAAAGTCTAATGGTGGTTCGATGGATTCGAAATGCATATACATGGCTCGCGGTTGCTCAAATAACCAGTGATTGTGAACGGCTGTTACCAAAATGTTTCTTTTTCTTAATTCAGTTAACAAGGGATTTACCTCGTCTTGTAGTAGTACTGTTTCGCCTAAATTAAGGGCATTTCCGCGACTGTCTAGTTTCTCAAAGGTGAAAAATTGTGGGTTTACAAGTGGTGAATTTGTGCGTCTTCCAAGGATCGAAAAGGGGATATCTCGGAATTTTTGAACAAGACAAACTCCATTTGTAAAACTTCCAGCACCATCAAGTATTCTAGCAAACTCTTTGCATAAATCTCTTCTTATGTCCTCACTCAAAATAGTCACTCCCTTCAATAAATATTAAGGATTACTTTATATCCTAATTTATTATATGAATTTGGAATTTTTATGAGTGGGACAAAGACCATAAGTCATAAGTGGATTTTGTAAGGACGCAGGGACGGTTCTTGTGATTTTTTTGGGACATGAGAACCGTCCCTGTGACTCTTTGAGGAACCG
>CALCRD010000267.1 GCA_937894355.1 uncultured Bacillus sp. | reverse complement strand
CTCCACTCCAATCAACAGGTTGTTAAATATCAACAATGGTCTTTAACACAGCTATATTAAAAAAAGGATGCCAAATGACATCCTCTTTTCTAACAATGCTGTTCAAATGCAGCGAGTAAATTTTCCATGATTACTTCCATTGGATTTCCTTCAATTTCGTGACGGGGGATGAAGTGAACAACTTCTTTCCCTTTCATTAAAGCCATTGATGGTGATGATGGTTCAATTCCATCGAAATACTCACGCATTTTTGCGGTTGCCTCTTTTTCCTGTCCAGCAAAAACGGTTACTAATTGGTTTGGCTTTTTAGCAGATTGTTGCAGGGCATGAGTGGCTGCGGGGCGAGCTAATCCGGCCGCACATCCGCAAACAGAATTAACCATGACTAATGCTGTACCTTCTAAATCTCCGACAAACTTCTCAACGTCTTCAGCTGTTAATAATTCTTTAAACCCGGCAACAACAAGTTCCTCGCGCATCGGATTAAGCATTTGTTTCATATATTCTTCATAAGCCATTGACATCTTCATTCCTCCAAGTTAAGTATTAGTGGTCTTCTTTTTCTATATATTAGGCTGTGTTAAACTTGGCTGTTGATTTCCGCTCCAGGCACTTCGCTTTCCGCGGGCGGTAGCGGGGAGCCTCCTAGGCGCTTTGCGCCTTTGGAGTCTCCCCTGCCCCGTACTCCCGCAGGAGTCTTCGTGCCTTCCGCTCCAATCAACATAGAACATTAACACAGCCATATATTTATCAGTGTAAGCATACTATATATAATGCAAACTATGCAACGATGATGCTACCTTGCTAGTAGGAATTAAGGACAACAATTTCTTTGTAAAATCAAGATTACTCGCCATCTGCTATCTCTGATAAATAGCTCCAACGTTCAATTAAGTATTCTAGTTTTTCATTAAGACTTGCTTCCTCCGCGCTCAGTGCTTGAGCTTTTTCAAAATCGCTTCCAGTTTGACTAATTTCATGGGCAATCTTTTCAATCCGTGCCTCGACATTCGCGATTGTTTCATCGATTTCTTCCCACTCTTTTTTTTCTTTAAAAGTCAGTCGTTTCTTTTTCGGTTTTTCCTGTTGCGGTTGTTTTTCTTGAATTTGAACAACCTTTTCTGCAACTGTCTCTGACTGTTTTTCCAGGTATTCGGAATAATTGCCATAATAGGCTTCAACCTTTCCTTCTCCCTTTAATACAACAAGCTGACTGACTACCTTATCTAAAAAGTAGCGATCATGAGAAACCGTAATCACCACACCTGGGAATTCCTCAAGATAATCCTCAAGGACCGTCAATGTTTGAGTATCAAGATCATTGGTAGGCTCATCAAGAAGCAGTACATTTGGCGCAGTTAATAATAGTTTTAACAAATATAGGCGGCGTTTTTCTCCACCAGATAACTTGCGAATCAATGTTCCATGCGTGTTTAACGGAAAAAGGAAGCGTTCAAGCATTTGAGCAATGGAAATCAGTTTCCCATCAGAGGTAGTGATGACTTGCGCTGTTTCCTTCAAATATTCAATCATCCGCATATTTTCATCCATGTCTTCGTTTTCTTGGGTATAATAAGCCATTTTTACCGTTTGCCCAATTGTAAGCTCGCCTGAATCTAACGGAATTTTTCCAGCTAATATATTCAGCAAGGTTGATTTTCCTGTTCCGTTACGACCAATAATACCAATCCTGTCACCAGGTTTGATTAATAAGTCGTATTCCTGCAAAATTGTTAAATTTCCGTAGTGCTTAGTTGCGGACGTTAATTCAAACACTTGCTTTCCTAATCGACTACCATTTAAAGATAAATCTAGTTTGTCAGAGCCTTTTACCGAGGCAAGCTGGTCATCTAGTTTATCAAACCGCTGAATCCTTGCTTTTTGTTTTGTACTTCTTGCTTTTGCCCCACGTCTAATCCATTCTAGTTCTCTACGATATAAATTTCTTTGTTTATCCAAAGTGGCAGCTTCACTTTCCTCGCGGATTGCTTTCGCCTCAAGAAAAGCTCCATAGTTACCACTGTAGTTATAAAGATTTCCTTGATCCAATTCAAAAATCCGATTGGTTACCCGGTCGAGAAAATAACGATCATGAGTGACCAGTAAAAGGGCACCTTGATACCGACTTAAATAATCCTCAAGCCATTTAACAGAATCATAATCCAAATGGTTAGTAGGCTCATCTAAAATTAACAAATCAGGAGCCTGAATCAGCACCTGGGCAAGGGCGACACGCTTCTTTTGCCCTCCTGATAATGTTGCAATTTTCTTATCAAAATCTTCGATTCCAAGCTTGGTTAAAATAGATTTGGCGTTGGCACTGGCATCCCAAGCATTCTCGGCATCCATTTTCTTTTGTGAATCGAACAGCCGCTGTTGCGCAGCTGAATCATTAGGAGATTGCTCAAGAGCAATTAGGGCTAGTTCGTATTCCCGTAATTGTTTCAGGATTGGGGCGTCCCCTTCAAAGACTTGTTCTAAAACGGTCAAATCCCCAGTCAAATCTGGCTGTTGTGCTAAATAAGAAATTCGATAGTCTTTTGGTTTAACAATTTCTCCTGAGTCCGGAATATCGATGCCGGCCACAATTTTTAATAAGGAGGATTTTCCGGTCCCATTGACTCCTATTAGTCCGACCCGGTCTTTATCCGATATCGTATACGATATGTCTTGAAATAATTGCTTTTCTCCATAATTTTTCGATAGATTATCTATTGAAATCATTGCCATGATTATCATTCCATTCGCTATAAAATTGGTTCAGAAATTCCTCCATAAATTGGTGTCGTTTTTCTGCCATTTGTTTTGCCGTATTGGTATGTAGTTGAGCTGTTAGTTTTAATAATTTTTCATAAAAATGATTAATTGAGGATGAATTGCCGTTGCGATATTCTTCTATGGTCATTTCTTGCCGGGTGGCTACGGTTGGATCATAAATTGGTTGTCCTTTTTTTCCACCATAAGCAAAAGTTCGGGCAATTCCAAT